>CAIUEQ010000001.1 GCA_903898215.1 uncultured Bacteroidota bacterium
AGAAGTTGGAAGAAGGAAATTTGAAGTTGGAAAAATTAACTTAAAGTATAAAACTCTGTTTTTTCGGTGGTATGCGAACGAAGAATCCCTGTACTCACTAAGTTCACCAACATTTTTTGCGCCCTCCATCTCGAAATATTTAACAACTTACATACTTCTTTAAGCAAGATGCGATCATTTTTTTCTAAATATTTTAGCAGCGCTTCTTCGTGATGAGTGTATTTAATGAGTGTACCTTGTGATGACGAGCTCCTTCTCAAAACATCAACTACCACTTTGCTCGCAAGCAGTGATTGATCTTTTACGCGTATATAAGCCCACCATTTTCCTTCATCATCTTTAGCGTAATATGGTTTGTCTTTTCCCTGAGGGATGATTGCTTCGATGACAACTTTTTTCCCCATTTCCCATTCAATAATTTCGATATCAATTTCAGGCTTACAATAAAAATGCGCGGCCATATCGAGCATATATTTTTCGTCTTCACTTTTTACACCGGAAATTGTTTTGTTATCATTTACACCAATTAATAATCGCCCGCCTTTATGATTAGCAAATGCACTGAGGGTTTTTGCAATTTTTGAAGCAGAAGAAATTGTTTTCTTAAAATCGAGAATTTCCGATTCGCCTTTTTCAATTAACTGTAAAATATGATGTGCCATTTTGAATTAAAGCAGCAAACTATCATTTTAAATCGTTCACACAAATTTAAAAACAAAAAGCGCATTGTATTTGATGGGCCACATGGGATCGTCCCGATAGCTAAAACTAAAAAGGTTAATTTCGTAAAGTAGTGTTTCCTGAGGATGGGTGTATGATAGCGAAAAAGATGACGCATAGTAAATTCTGTTATAGAGTTAATCGCACTCCAATCAATGGTTTTGGAGAATCATAAAAAAAAGGAAGCTGATTTTTTAATCAAACTTCCTCAGTTGGTGGGCCCACTTGGGATCGAACCAAGCACCCACAGATTATGAGTCTGTTGCTCTAACCGAATGAGCTATAGGCCCTATTAAATTGGAGTGCAAACATATATTTTTGCACTCTTAATACAAACAAAAAATATTAAATGAAAAAAATAAGTACAATTATATTGGATTTAGGAGGTGTGATCCTCAATTTGGATCAGGAGCTTACATTCCAAAATTTTTCAAAGTTGGGGTTTGATCTTGAGAAGTTAAATGATGAATCTACTTTATTCAACGATTTTGAAAAAGGGTTTATAAATGAAACTGATTTTAGAAGTGGTTTAAACAAGTTGATAGAAGAAAATGTGAGTGATGAAAAAATAAATGAAGCATGGAATAGCATGCTCCTTGATTTACCGGAAGAAAGAATAGAACTTATCAAACAGATGAAATTAAATTATGAAGTTTATTTGTTAAGCAACACAAATTCAATTCATATTAGCTGGTTTAATAATTATTTTGAGAACAGCTTTGAAAATGAAAAATGGGAAATGTTATTTAACAGAATATTTTATTCTCATGAAATTGGTTTTCGAAAGCCCAATGCTGATATCTACGAATTTATTTTGAATGAAATTGGCAAAACAGCCAAAGAATGTATTTTTATAGATGATAACGAGTTAAATTTGGAAGGGGCTGAAAGTATAGGTATACGAACGATTTGGGCAAAACAACCCTTATCAAAAACAACCCTTGCCGAAATAAAAATGATTAGTGATGCTGTTGCTGAAAGAATGTAAAAATGTTAAGCAGTAAAATAAAAATCCCCTGATTCATATTTCATTGCTTCTTCTACAGACATTTTTTGTAATTCGCTATTATTTAATTTACAGATTGCATATCCCACAGGAACAAATAAATCAAATATCTGTTTGCGGTTTTCTTCACTCGAAATTTCCATTTGAATAAGTGGTTTAAACTTTCCAATGGTTTTCATAAAATGCGGTATGATAAAAACTTCATATCCCTCCACATCACATTTCAGAAAATCAAATTTTGTAAGAGAAGAAAATAACTCATCAGGCACACACATTTTTACATCATAAGTGTGCATGTTCTGAGCTTCTTCGGCATTTACAATTTTGGTTAGCCCGTGTCTGAAAACGCCATCAATTAGGGGAGTTCCCATCTGAATGCTTTTGTTTTCACTGCCTAAAGCAGTTTGGTAAAGAGTGATATTGCCAATCGCAAATTCTTTTATGTTTTTTCTTAAAACATGAGCAAAAAGTTCAACAGGTTCAACGGCATAAACGTGTCCGCTTTTTTGAGAATATACTGAAAGAAAAGTTGAATAATATCCAACATTAGCTCCAAGGTCAACACAAACAAATCCGGGTTTGATAATTTCTTTCAAATAAAATAATTCGGGATATTTCTTTTTAAATAAACCGAGTTTAATGAATCTGATATATGCATCACTAACTAATGAAAGATAGCTTTCGAGGCCAAGTGTTTTTAATAAGATTGAGCGTATTTTTTTCTCCATTATTTTATCTCTTCATACTCCACATATTCGCCCAAGTTTTTGTCGTCATGCTTTGTGTCTTTGATGGTTTTAGGGTCTATCACTATTTTGCCTTCAGGTTTTGCATTTTGGTGATAATGATTGTGATTGATATTGATCACTTTTGCCTTAAACACGCCTTTCAATAAGGTTCCGAAAATAAATCGGAACAGTATGTAGAACAGAAATAAGTATAAAAGAAATTTGAACATAATTTAATAAATATGGTTGGCAAAGGTAATTATTTCTATAAAAAAACCTTTTAATTTTATGTGTTGCGATACACCCCGAAAACAAAATCACTAGTATGGGTTTTGAGGAAAGTTTCTTCTTTATCAAAAACCAACTGAAGGATTCTTTTTGTTTCATCAGATCCATCAATAAAATGATGTGCGATATCTTTAAATAATGGCATTAATAAATTGCCACCCAAAGATTTTTCTTCTTCGATACTGTAATATTTATGAATGGTTGGAATAATCTCAAACGATTCAACAGCTTCTGAAGGGTCAGAAATAATCATTCTTAATTTTCCAGAACGATAGGCTTTTGATTTTACAGCATTGATTTTATAGCGTTCTTTATATTTTAATGGAATAGTTGTAAGAATTTTATTTACCTCATTGAGTTGTTCATTTGTCCATTGAATTCTGTTGGGACCAACATATTCGTGAATAATTAACAACCCATCTTTTTTCAAACATTTTTTGATGGTTTTTCCTAACAGTGTATCTAAATTTTTGAAATGATGTAAGCTTGAATGGAATAAAATCACATCAAAATAATCATCTTCAAAATGAGAATTATCAATATCTGCAACAGTATATTGCAAATTTGATAATTGATTTTGCTTTGCATTTTTATTTGCTTCTTCGATTAATTTTGGAGCAAGGTCAATACCTGTTATTTCATTAAAGTTTGAATGTTTGGCAAATTTGATTTCATGACTTCCTGCACCACAACCTAGAGAAAGCATTTTAAGATTTGTTTTGTTTTCGAAATAATTTTTTACAATGTAATCAGCGTATTCTTGGTTCGAATTTCCGGAAATAATTTTATTCCAATGTTCCTTAATTTCGGGAATGATCCAATAGTTTGAGGATTCAATTTTTACTTGATTGAATGTGTTTTTTACACGAATGTTTTTTTGAAAAGTGAATTTCGAAAAGAGGTATTCAACCCCTCGTTGTTTCATTTTAAAATACGTTTCAATGATGTCGCCCCAAGTAATCATTTTATCTTTTCAATTTGAATATTCGTAAGTATATGAATGATTCAATTTCCCTTTTTTATTATAGAAATCCATTTTCACGCAAAGATCTTTTTCATTATAAGCATAGATATATTTTTTCTTTAACCCTTTGGGATTATAATATAATATTTGGGTAGTATATCCTTTTTTATCGTGAGAGTATTCCCATTTATTTACAAGTTCATTCTTTTTATTATAGACTTCATTTTTTGTCAAATTTGAATCAGCTGTGTAATAGTAAACAGTTTTAGTATGCTTTCCTTTTTCATTGGTGTACTCAAAAACTTCCATAAAACTTCCATCATTATGAAGTTCTTTTTTTGTGCAATAATTTCCCTGTTTCACGCTGTTTGATTGTATCTCACCTTTTTGGTCACAATCAAAAGTCCATTTATATTTTAGGATATTTTTTTTATTAAAGTAACGCGTTTCTTTTCGGCTTCCATTATCATAAAAATCATATTCATATCGGTAACTATCATTTCCTTTTTTATCTACTAAACTATAAGCCGAAAGTTTATTCATGTTGTTATATTGATATTTCCATTTGCGATCAGGAACAATAAAAAATGAAAACTTGTATTCTCTTTGTATTAATCGGTTTTTGGAATCATAATCATAAGTCATCCAACTTGACGAATCGGAGTGACGGTTCAATACTGTGAAACTTGTAATCAGCGTATCGTTTTTGTAAGTATAATTATGAGTGTAATTTTTCTTTCCGTTTTTCCGGAAATTAACAAGCTTAGTAAGTCTAAGGTCAGCATTATAGAGGTATTCATCAGTTTTAACATAGCCTTTGCTTGTAAGTTTGTTTAGTGTGCATGATTTGATATGATTTGTTTTTAATGCATCAGATGTAAAAGATGAGCGCTTTAAATTAAAGGCAGCATTTTCAAATTGCATGAACTCAAATTGAGCATGAACATACGAAGTAGAAAATATAAAAAGGATGATTATCAAGAAATGATTTTTCATAACGGGTGCTTTTAAGCAAAACGAATTTAGCTTTTAGAAATTGTTTTAATAGAACTATAGAATAATTCGTTTTAGCACCTTATTCAATTAGCTGTTATTGTGTTTATTTCGGATTATATAGTTCTTTAATTGAGCCACAGATTTCACAGATTATTAAGATATGCTTTAAAATAAATCAGTGTAATCTATGGCTATACCTTTTTTGCAGATAACTCACTTCTATACACTATTGATATTTATAAGAGTAAATTAAGGTTAGTTAAAAGTATTATACTATAACACTAATTGCCATACTACTAAACTAAAAAGGGTGAATGTTTTTTGCAGTAAAATCCAGTTTAAAATGCATTAAAGTTTTTTAGTTAAGTGGAGAGACTTTTGTATAAACGAGGAATATTTTGCAATTAAGAATAAAAAAACGTCAATGTTTTAAAACAAAACGGCAAAGTGATAGTTGGTTATTGAAATTGAAAATATTCTTTTATACTTGTTATTGATTAGTGTTTTTGAGTAGAGCACTAATTTTGTTTCATAGGCTAGAAAAGGTTCTCGGAGGGGAACCTTTTCGTTTTTATAAGGGGTTAGTAGTCAATTCCGGTTTCAATTTTAAAAAATATTTCATCCTTATTTTTGTTTAACCTTTATAACAATTTTGTTTGGTTTGTGGGAGCAAGTCAATCCAGTTCTATAAAATTAAAAAGCCATATACGATTAATATATAGCTGCTAAATTTTAATTATCGTGGTCTCGCCCGAAGACATGCTTTAATGTTGTAATCATCGTTTTGTAAATTCAAACGAATTGTAATGATGCAAGGGAACCCCATTTTAATTGAAAACTAAAATGCAGTTAAAAACTAATTGTTTATCATTTGTACTTAAATAAACTTTTGTAAATAATAAGGGTTGATAAAACATTGAATTTATCAATGATACCAACCCTTTGTAGTCTCGCCCAGAATCGAACTGGGATCAAATGTTTAGGAAACATCTATTCTATCCGTTGAACTACGAAACCATCTTTTTAATAAATCTAGTTTTTTTATTGACCTATTCTATCCTCCCGATAGCTATCGGGAGAACTACGAAACCATCTTTTTTATTAATAATTTGTTGCAATTATAATCTACACATTTTCAAATCATCTCATCATCAAATCAACATTTACTTCACCACGCTACCGGCTTCAATTTCATTTTCGGGTGAAACCACAAACAGTTTTCCGAAATCATTTCCAGCCATTAATAGCATTCCCTGACTTTCAATACCTCGAATCTTTCGGGGAGCTAAATTAGCCACAACCGTTACGTTTTTTCCAATTAACTCTTCAGGTTTATAGTATTCGGCAATACCTGATAAAATGGTACGCTTCTCAAATCCTAAATCAACAATTAGTTTTAAAAGTTTATCTGCTTTGGCAACTTTTTCTGCTTCCAAAATTTTACCTACACGTAAATCTAATTTTTCGAAATCTTCGTATGAAATGTCTGTTTTAACTTCGTTAATGCCTTTAGCTGCCGGCTGCTGGCTGTTAGCTTTTTTTATTGTATCAAGTCTGTCCAATTGTTTTTGAATTTCTTCATCTTCAACTTGCTTGTATAAAATTTCTGCTTTATTCAATTGATGTGCTGAGGGCACAAGAATAGCGTGAGATAAATCATTCCAATTTAGCGCAGTTTTGTTAAGCATCTTTTTGAATTTTTTTGAAGTATGCGGTAAGAATACATCAGCAGCAATTGCAAGCTTTGCACATATTTGCAAGGCATCAAACATAATTATGTTTACTTGTTCAGCATCAGTTTTAACAAGTTTCCAAGGTTCGGTATCTGCCAAGTATTTATTTCCTGCTCGGGCAATATTTATAAAATCGGCAAGCGCTTCACGAAGTTTAACAGCAGTTAAATTGTCGGTCATTTGCTTCACACTTTTTGCAATTTCATCAAAAGCATTTTGTTGTGCAGTCTTTAAATTTTCACTGTGTAATTCGGTATTACTTTCGGGTACAATTCCATCATAAAATTTTTCACTCAGCACCATTACACGATTCACAAAATTTCCGAATATGCTTACCAACTCACTGTTTACACGTGTTTGATAATCTTTCCAGGTAAACTCACTGTCTTTTGTTTCGGGCGCAATTGAAGTGAGCACATAACGTAATTCGTCTTGACGATTTGGGAAATCAACTAAATATTCATGTAACCAAACGGCCCAATTTCTTGAAGTAGAAATTTTATCTCCTTCTAAATTTAAAAATTCGTTTGCAGGAATATTTGTTGGAAGAATATATTTTCCATGAGTCATTAACATCATCGGAAAAATAATTGCATGAAAAACAATATTGTCTTTGCCGATGAAATGAATGAGTGCAGTTTCATCATTTTGCCACCAATCGGAAAAAGCTGCGGGCTTTTGGCTGCTAGCTGTTTGCAAAGAGTTGGAATTAGCCGGAGGCTGAAGGCTAGAGGCTAAATTTAAATATTCTTTAGTTGCCGAAATATATCCGATCGGGGCATCAAACCAAACATACAAAACTTTTCCTTCGGCATCTTTTAATGGAACCGGAACTCCCCAATCAAGATCGCGGGTCATTGCGCGAGGTTGTAAACCTTCTGTTAACCAACTATTGCATTGACCTTTGATGTTTGATTTCCATGAATCAAAACGTTTGATATAGTTTTTAAACTGATCCGATTTTTGAATATTATCCATCGGTAAAAACCAGTTTTTTGTTTCTTTCAAAACAGGCTTCTCTCCACTTAATGCTGATTTTGGATTAATGAGATCAGTAGCATTTAATGATGTTCCGCATTTTTCACATTGGTCACCGTAAGCGTTAGTGTTTCCGCAACGAGGGCAGGTTCCTGTGATATATCTGTCGGCTAAAAACTGTTTAGCATTTTCATCATAATATTGTTTTGTGATTTCTTCTTTAAAAACACCTTTTTCATACAATGTTTTAAAAAATTCCTGCGCAGTTTCGTGGTGAGTTTTTGAACTAGTACGACCATAATAACTGAAATCAATTCCAAATTCAGCAAATGAATTCTTCATCATTTCGTGATATTTATCTACGACTTGCTGAGGTGTTATTCCTTCTTTTTTAGCTTTAATGGTAATTGGTACACCATGCTCATCGCTTCCACAAATAAATAATACATCTTTTCCTGTAGCTTTTAAAAAGCGAACATAAATATCAGCAGGCAAATAGCATCCTGCAAGATGACCGATATGAACCGGACCGTTGGCATAAGGAAGTGCCGCAGTTATTAAATATCTTTTTGGATGTGTCATGTTATGCTATAAAAAATTTGAAAGAGATTAACTCGAGTTAGATTGCTCCTGCAGCAGTTCCGGCAATAAATCCTGTTGTCCATGCTGCCTGAAAATTAAATCCTCCGGTAAGCCCGTCAATATCTAATACTTCTCCGGCAAAATGAAGGCCTTTAACTTTTTTGCTTTGCATCGATTTGAAATCTATTTCATTTAATGACACTCCACCACATGTTACAAATTCTTCTTTAAAAGTGGTTTTGCCCAAAACTTGATAAGTGTCGAATAAAATATTTTTTGCAAGCGTATTTATTTCTTCTTTAGAAACCTCTGCCCAGTTTTTATTTTCATCAATTGACGATTTGTCAAGTAAGAATTTTGTAAGTCGAGAAGGCAATTTAAACGGTAATAATTTTCCAACTTGCTTAGTAGGATTAGCAGCTTTTATATTAAATAATTCTTGTCGCAAAGCGTCTTCCTTTTTCTCGTTTAACCAATTAATTTGAATAGAAAAATCATATTCTCTATCGGCAAGTTTTCTGGCACCAAAAGATGAAAGTTTTAAAATTGCAGGACCGCTTAAACCCCAATGAGTAATAAGAACCGGGCCCGAGTATTCAAGTTTTGCATCAGGAATTCTTACTTTGGCAGGATCAACAGAAAGTCCCATCAATTCCACAATTGGATTATCAGGAATATTGAAAGTAAATAAAGATGGAACAGGTTCAATAATTTCGTGACCAAGTGATTTAAGCCAGGTAAGTCCTTCTTCTTTTGGACTTCCACCTGTTGCTGCAATAATTTTATCACAAAAAATGCTGTTGCCATTTTTTAAAAAAACATCAAATCCACCATGAAAAGAAGGAACAATTTCTTTAACTTCCATTTCGGTTTGGATGGAAATTTTATTTTTGTTGGCCTCTTTCATCAGGCAGTCAATAATAGTTTGTGAGCTGTCAGATACCGGAAAAACCCTTCCATCAGGTTCGGTTTTGAGTTTTACTTTGCGGTCTTCAAACCACTTCATCGTATCAGAAGTGTTGAATTTGGTAAAAGCGCTTCTTAACTGTTTGTCGCCACGTGGGTAGTTTTGACAAAGTTGTTTGATATCAGTGCAGGCGTTTGTAACGTTACATCGTTCGCCACCTGAGACTTTTACTTTTTGCAAAAGTTTGTTGGTTTTCTCTAATAAAACAACTTCGTTTTTACCGCCAGCGGCAGCATGAATGGCAGCAAAAAAACCTGCTGCTCCTCCTCCTATTACAACAATTTTCATCCTTGGTTATTAATCAACTAATGGGCGAATTTAATTAATTTAACGTTAAGGTAAGCATGTTTGCTTGTAATTTCATTCATCTTTAGTATGTTTACAAACAAAGCAAATATAAAAATTGGATAGTTTCTGGGATTTGTTTAAACCTGAAGAGCTTGTCAGATATGGCGGCTTGGCATTAGTGTTGTTAATTATTTTTGCCGAAAACGGTATATTTTTCGGCTTTTTTTTGCCGGGAGATTCGTTACTTTTTACTGCAGGACTATTATGTTTCCCTACGGTTGATGTTTTACATGTAGAACTTACGACTCTTATTTTAAGCATTAGCATTGCTGCTTTTTTGGGATATTATGCTGGGTATTTTTTTGGATTTAAAACCGGACAAGCACTTTACAAAAGGAAGGATTCCCTGTTTTTTAAAAAGAAATACATTTATACTGCCGAAAGTTTTTACAAAAAATATGGTGGTAAAGCTTTGATATTGGGAAGGTTTTTACCAATTGTGCGAACATTTGCTCCAATACTTGCGGGCATTGTTAAAGTGGATCATAAAATATTTTTGTTGTATAATATTGTTGGCGCTTTGCTTTGGCCAAGTATTGTGGTTTCGGCCGGATACTATGTTGGAAGTGTTTTCCCCAAAGCATTAAATTATCTCGATTTTATTGTAATTGGCTTTATCGTGGTTACAGCAATTCCTGTAATAAATAATTATAGGGAACAATCTAAATTGAAGAAAGAAAAATTACCCGAGGAATAATTGTTTCGCTTTTTTTGCGGGATACAAAGATGTTAGCCAGCCTAAAAACAGCACCGTGGCAAACACAACAAACACGTCTGATAGTTTTAGTTTAACCGGATAATGGTCAACAGTAAAACTTTCAACGCCACCTATTTTTACAATCCCGAATTTTTCCTGAACGATACAAATGATCATTCCCAAAAGTAACCCAATTACACAACCGGTAAAGGCAATAAAAATTCCTTCATATTTAAAAATGGAAGCGGCTTGATTTCTGGTTAACCCAATACTTGAAAGAATTTGCAAGTCGCGTTTTTTTTCCATTACTAAAATATATAAAGAGCCAATAGTGTTGCTAGCTGCAATAAATACGATAAACAACAAGATTAAAAAACTCACAGCTTTTTCTGATTTCATTATTTTAAAAAAAGCATCGCGTTGTTCAAATCTGTTTTGCACCTTAAAATTCTCACCTAGTTGTTTGGAGATTTGATCTTTTACATCATCCATTTTTGCACCTTCTTTTATGCGAATGTCTAGAGATGAAATTTCATTATTTCTATTCAATAAATTTTGCAAAAAGCGTAATGGAACGATCACATATTTATTATCCACTTCTTCCTGAACACTGAAAATTCCTGCTGTTGAGATTGCTGCTTTAGTAAATGAGTTTTCTGGTTGCAGCACATCTGTTACTCCTCTTTTTGGAACAAAAATATTGAGTCTGTAAAAAACATCATTTGGGTCAATTGATAATTGGTAGGCAATTCCCTGACCCACTAAACAAAAATTGGTATCGCCACTTTGCAGTAATGGAACTCCCGCAACAATTGAACTATCGAGATCTGCTACAGCTTCAAAATTTTCATCAACACCTTTTATGGTTGCAATGTTTTGGCGCTCTCCATATTTCAGCAATGCATTTTCTTCGAGAACTTCCGAAATTTTCCAAACCCCGTCAACTTTTTGTATGGAAGGAATATCTATTTTTTTTACATCGAATACTTTTCCTTTTGCCGCAGTAATTTTTATATCAGCATCAAATTTATTATACATGCCAATAAATAAACTTTCGAAACCATTGAATACCGAAAGCACAATAAGTAATGCAGCTGCGCCAACAGTATAACCCAATAATGATATACCCGAAATAATAGTGATGAGATTAAATGAACCTCCGCTTTTGCGTGAGAAAAAATATCGTCTTGCTATTATAAATGGAAGATTCATGCAGCTGCTTTCTAAGTCTCTCGAAGGGAGAAACTTTTTAAATTTTTTTATTGACGAATATAAGAACTAAAAACTATTTCCTTCCCTTTCGGGAAGGCTAGGAGTGTTGTTACTTCCAAGCTTTCACAATCAAACCGGTTCCGGTTTTATGTGTGGAACAAGTATCAATCCAGTTTAAAACATAACTGAACGGATAAGTGATGATATAATAAAATGGCAAAAGAATAAAAAATAGTTTTGTTGTATTAAGCATTTGCATTGGATATTTCATTGAAAGTTTCCAAGCAATTTTTCCGGGAGTACCGTATGAATATAAAATTTCAGTTTTTTCAAATCCTGCGGTGTTAAGCTTCTGGCGCATTTCTTCAACAGGATAACCATCACGTACATGCTCGCCAATAAATGATTCACCATGATGATCAGCATCACTGCCACCTTGATCGCTTGGTGTTGAAATAAGCAACATTGCTCCGGGTTTTAATGCTTGATTAAAATGGCGAAACACATCTACATCTTCCAAAATATGTTCCATCACATCCACGCATAAAATCAAATCATATTTATTTGTTGCATGAGGTTTTGTAAGATCTCCAAATTGAAATTTCACATTGTTCAATCCGCATTTAGCAAAAAAGTTATTGCAATCAGCAATCTGTTCTTCTTTCACATCAACGGCAGAAATAGCACATTTTTTATTTCTGTTGGCGATGTAAAAAGAATACTGTCCGAATCCCGATCCGGCATCCATCATCTCAAAACTCTTTTCGGCAAAGCCCCATTTGCGTAGCTCACGATGGATATGCCATGTGCGTAACAACAACAGGTCAAGCAGTTTATAAAATAATTTTCTTAAAAATATTGATTGATTAAAAACCTTTCCAAGGTCATTTTTAATTGGGTCGTATTCCATGTGTTATTTTAAAAGTGGCGGCAAGATAAACATTTTACATAATCTCGGAAAAAGTTGAGAGAAAATCGTAAATAATAATTGTGCAATGTTTTAGTGCGATATATTTTTAATACAGAGAAAACTAAGGTGTTCGATGAGGTTCTCAGAGGAAAATTTCAGTAAGAATAAATATCTACCGAATTTGGTTTGAGTAAAAACAACCTTTCTTTTTCGATGCTGATCTGTTGAATGTAAGTGGTGTCGGGCAATTGGAACTCTGATTGAGTAAAAGTTTTGAGATTATATTTCATCAATTTACCGGATTGATTATAAAACAAATCGTCTTCAATAATTTTAATTGTGCTGCAATGTTTTATTGGAATTGTTTTTATAAAATTGGCAAAGACATTAAAAACTAAAATTCCAACGTTCGAATCATTCACAAAAACTTGATCATTATTATCATAAATAAAATTAGGTTGAAGGTTTCCATTTACAAATTGTTTGATGTTTCCACTCATTTGTAAAGCAGCACCATTTTTACTCATTCGTTTTAATTGCAAATCGCCATTATCAAATACCCAAATGCCATTATCAAAAGATCTTGCAATAGCTGAGGATTGAGAAATCCCATAATCGTTCAACAATATTTCGCCTCTATAAGCAAGGTTATTATCTAAAAATAAAATCTCATTGAGCTCTTTGTAAAACACATATAATTCAAACGGATTAGAGGCATCGATAAAATTGATATTTCCAAGATATTTATAATTGAGAGTGCCTAGTAAATTTCCTTTCGAATCATATTTATACAATTGATTTGATTTGGTGATGATATATAAATTTCCAATTCTGTCGGTTTGAATATCTTTAGCATCGATGGAAATGCTTTTTATTAATTGGAAGTTGGAGGTTTGTTGTTTGTTGTTTGTTGTTTGAAATGAAGAAATAGAAAAGAAAAACAGCATAAAAATTATCCGATAACCGATAACCGATAACCAATAACTGATAACTTTATTCATACTTTTTAAGTTCAACTTTCTCTCCATCAAAAACTGCGTAGGAATTATAGGTAATCCAATCACCTAAATTTATTAAATGTGCATCTCCAATTATTTTAT
>CAIUEQ010000002.1 GCA_903898215.1 uncultured Bacteroidota bacterium
AAAATCAGATATACGGCCATATTTGCAACCACACCAAAAATGCTACAGATAAACAGTTTTTTATAATCCGCTTTATCGGTAATTTTTCCATTGATGAATGTTCGGTGAAATAAAAACAACAAACTTGCTGCAACCCAAATTCGCAACATGATAAATGCAAAAGGTTTGATGTAAACAGGCATTACTTCTTTGGCAATGGTAAATGTTGCTCCGTAAATTACAGTCACAATAAAAAGAGCAATATGTACTTTTAGTGTTTTGCTCATGAGATGATTGTTTTTACTTCATGAATTTCTTTAAACACATCCATTTTTTTACTTAGCCGAATAAAGCGCCAACTCAGCATTGTTGCCGAAAATGTAAGTCCTATTAGTAATCCGATCCAGATTCCGTAAAGACTCATTCCATAATTAAATGCAAGAAAATATCCTGCAGGAATTCCAATAATCCAATATGAAATAATGGTAATAAGAGTTGGCGTTTTTGTGTCTTCGATACCACGTAAAACTCCCAAACTCACACATTGAATTCCATCTGATAATTGAAAAAATGCTGCTATCAAAATCAGATATACGGCCATATTTGCAACAGAAGAATCATCGATATAAAGACTAACAATCACTTTACTGAAGGAAGCTAAAACAATAGCACAAACTGCCATAAAGAGGGTTCCGAGAATTAATGCTGCTTTTCCTGAACGGATGATATCTGATTTGTTTCTTCTTCCTAAAGCATCACCCACAAGTATTGACCCTGCCGCAGAAATACCTGTTGCAATCATATAAGTTGTGGATGCAATATTTAATGCAATATGATGTGCTGCCTGTTCGTTTTTTCCAATCCACCCAATGATAATTCCTGATGCAGAAAATGCAGCAATCTCAAAAAAATATTGAAACCCTGAGGGTAACCCAACACGAAATATTTCTTTAAAATATTTTTGCTGGTTCACCTTTTCTTTGAAACGAATAAAATGTTTGTATTGACGATGAAAAAAAACAAAAGCAGTCATGCAAACTGCCATAAAAATTCTCGCGATGAGTGTTGCATAACCCGCACCTGCCAAACCTAATTTAGGAAATCCCCAATTGCCAAAAATGAGAAGCCAGTTTAAAAAAATATTGATTAACAAAGCAACTAATGTAATGATTGCAGAAGGTTTAGTGAACGACAATCCATCACTAAATTGTTTTGAAGAAACAAATAATAGTAAAGGGAAAGTGCCTAAATTTAAAAGATTAAGAAATTGAGTAGCCAATTGAGTGACTTCTTCATTCTGTTTAAAAATATGCATGTTTGATGCCAGCAAAAACAAAACGAAACTTATACCAATACTCAAAATAATGGATGCAAATAATCCTTGTCTGAAATATGCAGCACACTCATTATTATGCCCTGCACCTTTTGCCTGAGCAACTAAAGATGAAACAGCCATCAAAGTTCCTAAACCGATAATAATTATTAGAAAAAATATTGAATTAGCTAAACCGGCTGCGGCAAGATTTGTGGCATCCACACGTCCAATCATGATAACATCGGCAACACCCATTAACACAATACCGATTTGCCCGATAATGATGGGTAAACTTAGTTGTATAATTTTTTTAAAGTAAGGAGTGTAATTTGCTAAAATGGTTTTCACTTTGAATTTTAAAAATGAGGCCGTGAATATAACCGATGCTATTTATAAATGAGTGCTCAGTTAATCTTTAATTTCATTTCTCAACAATTGGGAATGAGATTAAATTTCTCAGATTTGCCTATTAAAAGTTTCTGTTTGTATTACATTTAGAAGACGGTATTTATATTGCGGTTTATTAAACTTATTTGAAAGGGTGAAATCCTTCAGTAAATTCTTGCCGACAAATTAAATATGCTTAAAAAAATATTCATCATCATAGGATTGTTAATTTTAAAATGCTCGAACATTTTTGCGTATTCTTTTCCAAATAATTTATCATCAACAACTGATGATACAATTGGAAATTACCGTTTTACTTTAATGCCAGAAAAGCATCTGATTCCTTTGTTTACAGCTGACTCACGTACTCATCGACTTTCAATTTGTAACGTTTTAGGCTCTAGAGAATTTATCGGTGGGATGGGAGGAGTTTTTCCGGTATTTAATATCGGCAATAAAAAAAATCAGGTGCTTGAATTTAGTGTTGCTTCTACATTATATACTACGTTAACTCGATACCAAATTGGAGGGGCACTTTTAAATACCGATTTTTTTGTTGACTTGTTTTTGGATGCGAAATTAAGTGATCTTTTTTTTCTGAGGTCGGGTGCAGGACATACGAGCCAGCACTTATCAGACGATGGAGTGAAAAGATATAGTCCCATAAATTATGTTCGTGATTATTTTCAATTATTTGGAGTTTATCAATTTCCTAAACAAAAAGGAATGATATACGGTGGAATAGTTTTTAATCACAATCTGAAAGTAACTGACGCTACAAATGCATATGATCTTTCAAATACTCCTATGTATCAATTCGGGTTTGAACATGTTCCATTTCAAATATGTAAATACGGATATTTGTATTGGGCCGGTGATATTAAATTCAGAGGTGAAGTAAATTATGGCAGCACAAAAAACATTCAGGCAGGTGTGAAATGGATGAATGAAAATAAAAAAACCATAAGGCTTGCTGCAAACTATGGTTGGGGTTATGATGAAAGAGGACAGTTCTATTTCCAAACACGAGAATATTTTTATTTAGGCCTTTACTTTGATTTTTAAATTTTGAAAAAAAAAACATTACGTCTTTTTTTGTTCGGAATATTTCTGATAGGATTAAATACGGATTGCATTTTTGCGCAACAAATGCAAGATTCGGTAGTTATTCATCCTCAAAAAATTAAAACAAAACAGATCATTATTGTTTCGGCAATTGCCATCGACCAAGCACTTAGTTTTTACATCGAATACCAATGGTGGTGGAAAGGAAATTATCACCCTTTTGAACTTGAGCCGATTGAGACCGAAAATTACAGTTATAGTATTGATAAAGTTGGGCATTTCTATACTTCCTATTTATATTATCATGCAATCAACGAAATAATGAAATATGGCGAATTCAGCAAAAGAACGCGAACCATCACATCCATCGCAATCCCTTTTACTTATGCACTCAGTATTGAATTGGGTGATGGATATTCGAGGTATAATTTTTCGTTTTTTGATCTAGCTTCAAACTCTTTGGGTATTTGCTACGGTGTTTTACAGGATAGATTTAAATACTTGAAAAACATAAATGTTAAGTTCAGTTATTTTCCTTCACAAAAATATTTCGAGAATCAATTTAAGAGATGGTCGTTAACGGAGGATTATGACGGACATATTTATTGGCTCACATTTAACGTGCATCATTTATTGCCAAAAAACATGAAAAAAAACTGGCCCGAATTTTTAAATACTGCAATAGGATATGGGGTTAATAACTTTGGCTCAAACATTCCTTTACAACGTGAATTTTTTATAGGTTTTGATTATAATCTTGATGCTATTCAAACTAAAAATAAAGCAATAAAATCTGAAATTAATATTATTGACAAATTTCATTTCCCTGCTCCCGGATTTAAGAAAACAGGTGACGACAATTTTACGCCTAAATGGTTGCTGTTGAATTAAACGTTATCCTTTTGGATTTAGAAATCTTTAAACAAAAAAACCGAAGCTCATTTGAACTTCGGTTTTTTTTATAATCAACAGTGAGGCACTAAAGCCATTTCCTGTTTAAATTTATTTACTTTCTTTTGCTGCAGTTGCGCGGGCAATATATTTATCAATATCTCCGGCTTCTTGACTTTCAGAAAAATCTTTTTTGATGATTGTGTATGCATCAACTGCATCGCCAAATTCTTTTTTCTCTTCGAAAATTTGTCCGGCTTTTTTGTAAAATATTGGAGAGGTGAGTTTGTTCTTGCTCATCTTAGCAGCCTTCATGTAATATTTTACACCTTTATCCAAATCATTCAGCTCAACGTAAGCATCTCCAATTGCCCCAGCAGCAAGTGGTGCAACTAGTTTGTTGTCCGATTTAAAATCTTCAAGTTGATCAATTGCTTCCTGAAATTTTCCTGTTCTCAACAAACAAATTCCTGCATAGTAATGAGCAAGGTTACCTACTTTAGATGCACCATACTCGTGAGCGATATCTTCAAACCCTTTGAATTTATCATTACCTTTTAATGCTAGATTAAAAGAGTCCATTTCAAAAAGTTGTTGTGCACGGAAAATTTCTTTTTGTGCTTCGGCTTCCATTGGCTCAACATATAATTTGGTATACGACACGTAACCACCAATAATAATTACCAAAGCAATTAAGGCATAGGTTATTTGTTTTTTATTTTTATGATAAAAATCTTCAACCTTATGTGTTGTTTCCACTATGGTTTTTTCGATCTCGAGTTCGCTGTGTTCTTTTTTGTCAGTCATTGTTTGAATTATTCGGTTATAAATGGGTAATTAGGTTCGGCATAAACGTCTGTGTATATCTCTGACGGATCAGGAAATGGTGATTGCTCAGCAAACTCCACACTTTCGTTAATAATTATTTCAATTTTGGTTTCAATATCTTCAAACCACTTTTCATCTGCAAATTTATTTTTTAAAACCGTTACTTTTAACTGTTCGATAGGGTCTTTCTTTTTGTATTCTTCTACTTCTTCCTTCGATCTGTATTTTGCGGGATCGCTCATGCTATGTCCCCGATAACGGTAAGTTTTTATCTCAAGCAGAGATGGACCATTTCCACTTCTTGCTCTTTGTACTGCTTCTTCTATTGCTTCATGAACAGTTTCACATTCCATTCCATCAACAGCTGAACTTGGCATATTGTAAGCAGCACCTATTTTGTAAATATCAAGAACGTTGGTAGTTCGTTCAACCGAAGTACCCATTGCGTATCCATTATTTTCGCAAACAAATATAACGGGCAATTTCCACAACATTGCCATATTAAATGTTTCGTGTAATGCTCCTTGTCTTGCAGCACCATCTCCGAAATAACAAATGGTAACATGGTCATTACCTTTATATTGATCGGCCATTGCTATTCCTGCTCCTAAAGGAATTTGTCCGCCAACGATTCCATGTCCGCCAAAAAAATGATGTTCTTTTGAAAACATGTGCATGGATCCGCCTTTTCCTTTTGAACAACCGGTAACTTTTCCATAAAGTTCGGCCATTACTTCATTTGCAGTTATCCCACAAGCTAAAGCAATTGCATGATCGCGATAGGCTGTAATATATTTATCTCCTTTATGAGTTGCGCTCATTGTTCCTGCAACAACAGCTTCCTGCCCAATATAAAGATGACAGAACCCTTTGATCTTTTGCTGACCATAAAGTTGTGCTGTTTTCTCTTCAAATCTGCGCATCAGCAGCATTTGCTCATACCAGCCGAGATAAGTTTCTTTAGTAAATTTAGTTTTTCCCATTTTTGCAAAGGTTTGCAAAGCTAATAAAATTTAGGATTGAACAAAGTTTGTAGTTTAATTGAAAATGAGGCCATTGAGGTTTTTTGTATTATACTGAAAAATATATTCCAAGATTTGACCCCAGTAATTTTATTTTTGAAGTCAGATGTATTTAAAAAAGCTATTACTTACCCAATTTAAAAACTACTCTCAGGCTCGGCTCGACCTTTCTCCTGAAGTAAATTGTTTTGTTGGAAATAATGGAGCCGGCAAAACCAATTTATTGGATGCCATTTATTATTTATCGTTCACGAAAAGTTTTTTTAATACCATCGATCAACAGAATATTTTACATACTCAAAATTTTTTCTCCATAGAAGGAGAATTTATTAAAGGTGAAATTGATGAGAAAGTAAGAATCGCAGTTCAGCGTGGCGAGAAAAAATCAGTAAAAGTAAATAACAATGAACATCGGAAGTTTTCGGATCATATCGGATCATACCCTGCTGTAATAATCACACCTAATGATACCATGCTTATTCATGAGGGTGGCGAAGAGCGTAGAAAATTTTTAGATGGAATGATTGCTCAAACTGATAAAGTTTACTTGAATGATCTGTTGATGTATAATCGTGTGCTCGAAAGCAGAAACAAACAATTAAAACTTTTTTCAGAAATGCATTTTTTTGACATCACTTTGTTAGAAAGTTTAAATGAGCAACTCATCCGATTTGGCAATTCTATTTATCAGAAACGCCAACTATTTCTTGATTCATTTATTCCTGTTTTCAGAAAATATTATTCGGATATTTCTTCCTCGCATGAAAAAGTTGATTTGATATATGAATCGCATTTACAGGAGAACCGATTTGAGAAATTACTGGATGAAAATGAAAATGCTGACCTCGCTGCACAACGCACCACAAAAGGCATTCATAAAGATGAACTAGAATTTATGATTGGTGATTTTTCTTTAAAAAAATTCGGCTCACAAGGACAACAAAAATCTTTTATTATTTCGTTGAAGCTTGCACAGTATGAATATTTAAAAGAAAAAACTTCTATTAAACCCCTTTTATTGTTGGATGATATTTTTGAGAAATTAGATGAACATCGTTTAAATAAATTATTATCAATGATTGCTCATGATGCCTTTGGACAAATATTTATTACCGATACACATTATGAGCGTTTAAAAATTGTATTTGATGGCATGAAAAGTTTGCAAGTAAAATATTTTTCGGTGCAAAACGGATTAATAAACGAGATTTGAACCAACGATGGCACGTAAATCAAACGAACAAAGTATTAAAGATGTGATCAGTGATTTCATTCAAAGCAGTCACATGAAAAACAAACTTATTGAAATCAATATTATCAATAATTGGGGAAAAATTGTAGGCGATTTGATTGCAAAAAATACCACCAAAATTTACTTCTTTAAAAGCAAACTATTTATCCATATCGAGTCAGCTCCACTCAGAAATGAACTTAACTACTCAAAGAGTAAAATTTTAGAACTCGTCAATAAAGAAGCTGGCGAAGAACTTATTGATGAAGTTGTAGTAAGGTAAAAGAATATTAAGAATTATTCTTTTTATGATCAGCTAAAAATTTCTCCAAACCACTGTCAGTAAGCGGATGTTTAATCAAAGCTAAAATAGATTCAAGCGGACTTGTAATTACATGTGCTCCGTATTGAGCAGCTTTAATAATATGAATCGGATTTCTGATAGATGCTGCAAGAATTTGAGTTTGATAGCCCTGAACTGCATATATCTGCACTATTTGTGCAATCAAATCCATTCCATCATAAGAAATATCATCCAAACGACCGATGAAAGGTGAAAGATAAGTTGCTCCGGCTTTTGCAGCAAGAATAGCTTGTCCCGGACCAAACACTAAAGTACAATTTGTTTTTATTCCCATCGAAGTAAGATATTTAATGGCTTTTATTCCATCTTTTATCATTGGAATTTTGACAACAATTTTTTCATCTATTGCTGCCAGCATCTCTCCTTCGCGTATCATTCCATCAAAATCAATAGATATTACTTCTGCGCTCACATCACCTTCAACAATTTCACAAATTGCTTTATAGTGTTGCATCACATTATCCGTTCCTTTTATACCTTCCTTTGCCATCAAAGATGGATTTGTTGTAACTCCATCTAATATACCAAGGTCGTTTGCTTCTTTGATCTGAGCTAGGTTTGCAGTATCTATAAAAAATTTCATTCGTTATTTGTTTTATTTGCCGCAAGTTTACTTCAATTTTTTTAAAGCATTTAACATTTCTTCCACAAATAATATGGCTATAGATAAACAATACTGGAACAACAGATATAAAACCCATCAAACAAGTTGGGATATGGGAAATATTTCTGATCCGCTTAAAAACTATTTTGACCAACTTAAAAATAAAAATATTTCCATTCTTATTCCCGGTTGCGGTAATGCACACGAAGCAGAATATTTGATACAAAATAATTTTTCGAATATTACCTTAATTGATATTTCTGAATTGGTTGTTGATTCATTGACAAAAAAATTCGAACAATATATTTCGGAAGGAAAAATGAAAATTCTTTGTGGAGATTTTTTTGAATTGGATGAACAATTTGACCTCATTATTGAACAAACATTTTTTTGCGCACTTGATCCATCACTGAGAAAAAAATATGCAGAAAAAATGAATACTCTTTTGGGAGATAATGGAAAACTTTCCGGAGTTTTATTCTCTTTTCCACTTACAACAGAAGGACCTCCATTTGGTGGAAACAAAGAAGAATACCAAAATTATTTCGCTACACTTTTCCAAATTCAAACAATGGAACCTTGTTACAATTCCATTGAGCCAAGACGAGAACGAGAATTATTTTTCGTGTTAAAAAAACTTTAATAACTATTAAGATAGTCTGAAAAAAACCGATCAGTTTTTGTGATTTATATCATACGTATTATATGATTCAAGTCATGTTTTTTAATGATATGCCCATATACATTTGTTGATGTAAAAATGAAACTGCTACATCATTATTATTAGGCTTTTAATATGTAGCATTTTCATGGGTTAGATAAAAAGGCAGATTGCAAAATCGGCCTTTTTTATTTTTATTTCATTCCAACTATTTCTCTGAATAAATTACTTCCAGCAAAGTTTGCCCAACAGCCTTAAGAGTTCCGCGATCAATCACACTCATATTATCACGATGGGTATGATGGTATTCGGGAAAAGTATTTGGTGTATTCTCTAAATGAATAATATCGATTGTAGGTATACGTGCATTTTTATTCACGTAAAAATGATCGTCTTCAATTCCTCCATATTGAAAATAAATAAACAGAT
>CAIUEQ010000003.1 GCA_903898215.1 uncultured Bacteroidota bacterium
CTATTTCTCCATTCGGTATCGATGGTATAAGCAAGCGAAACTTTTTCAGGATCTTTTGAATTCCAAGCATTTCAGCCATCTGAACTTTTTGAGTAGCTGACTCAAAATTGAAAGGAGGTAATGGTAATTTCTGTTCCAACATATTTTAAATTATTAGAATGTTAAAATTCGCTATTAAAAGTAAATCTATAATCCGATAAAAAAATCTATCCATTTTGAGAAACAAATTAAAAATGGTTAACGGGTCTGACGCGATATGCGTCTGACCATTTAATTATCAAGCATACCATGTTTTTTACGATAAGCCCAATTCACAATTAAAGGAAATATTAAAAGCGTGAGAATTGTTGCCGTTACTAATCCCCCAATTACAACAATGGCTAAAGGCTTTTGAGTTTCACTGCCAATTCCGGTAGATAATGCTGCAGGTAGTAATCCTAACATCGCCATCAAAGCTGTCATCACAACAGGTCTGATCCTCTCCTGTACACCTTGCTTTAATGATTGTTCAAGTGGCATTTTATCGTGTAAGTTTTTCTTAAAAACAGAAATTAAGATAACTCCATTCTGAATACAAATTCCAAACAATGCGATAAAACCAATTCCTGCTGAAATACTAAAAACAGTTCCCGTGATATGTAATGCTAGAATTCCTCCAATAAGTGCAAAAGGCACATTTACCAAAACCAGCAATGCATCTTTTGCATGTCCGAAAGTAATAAAGAGTATTATAAAAATAATTATCAAACTAACAGGAACAACTTGTCCGAGTTTTTTTTGGGCTCTCACTTGATTTTCAAATTCTCCGCTCCATTCAATTCTGTAACCTTTGGCAGGAGTGAGTACAGCATCAACTTTTTGTTGCGCTTCTTTAATGGTACTTCCCATGTCCCTTTCGCGTACCGAAAATTTGATGGCAATAAATCTCGAATTATTATCTCTGTAAATAAATGCTGCACCACTTACTGTTTTAATTTCGGCAATTTCTTTTAATGGAATTTTGGCACCATTCATTGCCGGCACTTTTAAATTTTCTATATCGGTTATTTGTTTTCTAAAATCTTCCTGATAACGTACCCTAACCGGAAACTTTTTTTCTTCCTGATAAAGTAATGTTGCAGCCTTTCCTCCTATTGCCATTTCAATTACTGCCTGACAATCGGAAGTGTTCACACCATAAATTGCCATTTTGGTTTCATCTAATGATATATTTAATTCAGGCTGCCCAATGTTTCTTAAAATACCGAGGTCTTTAACACCTCTAACATTTCGTAAAATATTTGCAACAGTATCGGCCATGCGATCAATTTCTTTTAAATCAGGACCAAAAATTTTCACTGCCAGAGATGCATTTATTCCTGCAACAGCTTCGGCAACATTATCAATAATAGGTTGTGAGTAATTGTATACAATCCCAGGATATTTTTTTAATCGGGAATCCATTTCCTCAATCAATTGTTCGGTACTGATATTTCGTTTCCATGTTTCTTTGGGCTTAAGATTTACCTGACATTGTACATAGTAAAACCCGGAAGGGTCGGTGCCGTCATTTGATCGCCCGGTTTGTGATAATACTGATTCCACTTCTTCATAAGAGCCCAAAATATCTCTGAAAACATGAACCATTTTAGTTGTTTCAGTAAGCGAACTACTCATTGGTAACTTGGCTTCAACCCATAATGCTCCTTCATTAAGAGTAGGCAAAAATTCAGAGCCAAGAAATTTAAACGAATACATACTCAAAGCCATGATTGAAAAAGCTACAATCAGACTTTGACGTTTAAATTTATAAGTAAAATTAAATGCCTTAACAATGCTATCATTTACAAATTTCACCAATACATTATTTTTCTCTTTAACATCTTTATTTAATAAAATGCTAACTAATACCGGAACTAATGTTAAAGTAAAAAGTAGGGCCCCAAGTAATGCAAAACCTAAAGTATAAGCTAAAGGAGAAAACATTTTACCTTCCACTTTTTCGAAGGCAAAAATCGGAATCAAACAAGTGATGATAATTAACTTTGAAAAGAAAATTGCTTTACCGAGTTCAGCTCCTGTTTTCCGAACTAAACCTCGTTTAATTAACTTATTAAAAGCAGGCATTCCAACTGAATGAGATTTTTTATCGAGCACCACAAAAAGCCCTTCTACCATAACAACAGCTCCATCGATGATGATACCAAAATCAATCGCCCCCATCGATAAAAGATTTGCAGACATGCCTTTTATTTTCATGCATATAAAAGCAAACAGTAATGAAAGAGGAATGATAATGGCTACAATAATTGTTGTACGCCAATCGGCCATGAACAGAAAAACAATTACGGTTACTAAGAGAATACCTTCAAATAGATTTTTTAAAACAGTATGTGTACAAAATGAAATTAGTTTATCTCTATCGTAGAAAGTTTGCATCTTAATATCGGCAGGGAGAACATTATTATTTAAGTCCTCAACTTTTTCTTTTACGCGCTTCAAAACCTCCGATGGATTTTCACCTTTACGCATTACAACAATTCCTTCAACTACATCATCATTTGCATCCAAACCAGCTTGACCTACACGAGGGAAATTTGATTCGCTAACTGTGGCAACATTTTTCACTAATAAAGGTGTGCCTTCTAAATTTTCGATGATGATATTCTCAATATCTTTTACATCATTTAACAATCCAATTCCTCTTACCACATAAGCCTGTCCATTACGTTCAATAATATCACCGCCAACATTGATATTACTTTTTGCAACAGCATTATAAACTTCCAAAGGTGTGAGATCATACTTTGCAAGCAATGCAGGATTTACAGAAATTTCAAAAGATTTACGAGCTCCTCCAAACGAAACAATATCAGCAATTCCGGAAACACTTCTTAACTGCCTGTCAATTACCCAATCTTGCCAAGTAAGTAAATCAACAGATTTATGTGAAGTAGACTTTAAAGTATATCTAAAAATCTCACCTGTTGGACCGTAAGGAGGCTGTACATCCGGTTCAACATCGGGAGGAAGATTTATATTTCGGAGTAAATTATTTACCTGTTGGCGGGCAAAAAAATCTTCAACATTATCTTCAAAAATTATTTTAATTACGCTTAATCCGAACATTGAAATAGAACGTACGTTCACTTTCTTTTGAACAGAATTCATGGTAACTTCTATCGGGATTGTAACAAATCTTTCTACCTCCTGAGCGCTTCTTCCATTCCATTGCGTTACAATAATTATTTGTGTATTTGTTACATCCGGAAAAGCTTCAATTGGAGTATTTATATAACTGATTACACCGCTGATGATAATAATTGCAGTGGCAAAAAAGATAAAGAATCTGTTTCTTAATGAAAAAGTGATGACAGCATTAATGATTTTATTCATTCTTACAAAATATCCTATTTAAACAGTAATGCTTTGCAATCTATAAAACCAACATTCTATGAATCAAATTGCAAATGCCAAAACCAAATCTAATATTTAGTTTTGCATAAGCAAATCAAATAAGAGTGACATTTTCTTTATCAAACTATGAATCCATAATTCCGTGTTTTTTACGATAAGCCCAATTTACAATTAAAGGAAAAATTAAAAGCGTAAGAGTAGTTGCAGTAATTAATCCTCCAATAACAACAATGGCTAATGGCTTTTGAGTTTCACTTCCTATTCCAGTTGAAATTGCTGCGGGAAGCAAACCTATCATTGCCATTAAAGCTGTCATAACCACAGGTCGAATTCTTGACTTCACACCTTCATTAATGGCATCGTTCAAGTTCATTTTGTCGTTTAAATTTTTCTTAAAAACAGAAATAAGTATTACTCCGTTTTGAATACAAATACCAAACAAAGCTATAAAACCAACACCTGCCGAAATGCTAAAATTTGTACCCGTTATCATCAAAGCCCAAATACCTCCAATGAGTGCAAATGGAACATTAATCAGCACCAACCCAGCATCACGTGCATGTCCGAAGGTGATAAACAATATGATAAAAATAATAATGATTGAAATAGGAACTACTTGCGACAAACGACTTATTGCTCTCACTTGATTTTCAAATTCCCCTTTCCATTCTATTTTCTGTCCTTTTTCTAACTTTATTGCTGCATCAACTTTTGACTGTGCCTCGACAATTGTACTTCCTAAATCGCGACCACGAACAGAAAATTTTACAGCAATAAATCGTTGATTATTTTCTCTAAAAATAAATGCAGGACCTGTTATCGTATAAATATCCGCGAGTTCACGCAATGGCATTTTACCACCTTTCATTGCCGGCACCATTAAGTTGCCAATACTTGCCTGATCATCTCTAAACTCTGGGAGATATCGAATTCTTACATCAAATTTCTTTTCACCGATATACATTTTAGTAGCAGCTTTACCTCCAATTGCCATTTCAATTACACTTTGAGCATCGCTTTTATTTACACCAAATAATGCCAATTTCTGCTGATCGAGTTCGATACGTAATTCCGGTTGTCCGGTTAATTGAATCACACCTAAATCTTCAATTCCTTTTACTGATTTTAAAATTTTGAAAACAGTATCTCCAAGTTTTTCGAGACTATCCAAATCCTGACCGAATATTTTTACAGCCAGACTTCCCTTTACACCACTAACAGCTTCTTCCACATTATCCATTATAGGTTGAGAAAAATTAAAACTGATTCCTTGATATTCGGAAAGTGTACTTTTCATCTCATCAATAAATTCGTCTTTAGTAATTTTTCTTACCCAATCCTCTTTCGGTTTTAAATCAACATGAAACTCTATATTGAAAAAACCAGTAGGATCAGTTCCATCATTCGGTCTTCCGGTTTGGCTCATCACATGGTTTACTTCAGGAAAACTTCCTATTGTTTTTCTGATTTTCTCTGTCATTTTTATAGACTGAGAAAGTGATGTGCTCATAGGCATTGATGCTCGAATATATATTGCACCTTCATTTAAGTGAGGAAGGAATTCAGTACCTAAAAACTTGAAGCTAAAAACACCAATAGTCATTAATGAAAATGCAACAATTAAACTTAGGCTTTTATTTTTAAATGTAAATGAGAATGCTTTGAAAATATTTCTTTGAAAAAA
>CAIUEQ010000004.1 GCA_903898215.1 uncultured Bacteroidota bacterium
GCTAACGGTGAAGTCTTAAAAGTTCCGCACATGGGATGGAATCAAGTCAAACAAACAGCGCATCCACTTTGGAAAAATATTCCCGATAACAGCCGTTTTTATTTTGTTCATAGCTATTATGCGCAAGTGAAAAATTCTTCGCACATTGCAGGCACCAGCGATTATCCAAACGCTTTTGCTTGCGCGTTAATGAAAGATAACGTGTTTGCTGTGCAATTTCATCCCGAAAAAAGTCAACACGTGGGTTTGCAACTTTTAGCGAATTTCTTGGTTTGGGATGGGTTGCTCGTTTAGATAGAGCTTATAGATAAAATCTTAGCAGAATTTATTGAAGATTATTTTGATGCCCAAACAGATTAATTATTGTCAGGATATTGTAAAAAATAGAAGACAATGAGCTTTTCGTTATTAGGGATTACGTGCCGATGTTAATTTAATTATAGTTTTTTTTCTAGAAATTAGTGCTACTACTTCTTTCGCACTTAATAGATATTCATTGCCTCTGCGGTAAGAGATTAGTACGCCCTTATTTCGCAATTTAGAAACATACTGCCTAGAACAGTTTAATATCTCCATTACTTGCCGAGTTGTCAAAAATACTTCTTCGTTATATTGAGTGCCTATATTACTTCCTTCTAACAGATTATATTTTGTTAATTTAATTATAGTTTTTTTTCTGGAAATTAGTGCTTCTACTTCTTTTGCAGTTAATAGATATTCATTGCCTCTGCGGTAAGAGCTTAGTACGCCCTTATTTCGCAATTTAGAAACATACTGCCTAGAACAGTTTAATATCTCCATTACTTGCCGCGTTGTCAGAAATACTTCATCATCATATTGAGTATCCACATTATTTCCTTTAGATTATACTTTGACCAAGTTGATTAATTTAATTTTGCCAACTATTTCTGAAAATAGATAAATTATCTCTAGTGGCAATGTGTTTAATCCAACCAATAACTAATTCTTCATCGCCATAGAACCATTCATTACTTTCTTTCCTTTCAAATCCAGAAACGCGTAATTCTTTAAGCGCTCTATGTAATTCTATTTCGAATTTGTGAGGCAAATCAACAAACGCATAAACTGTTATATTTATAGAATATCCATATCGTGTTTTGTATGTTTGCATTCTTTTCCCTAGCTCCATTGTAGTGTAACCAATTTTTATTTGGTTGGGTTTGGTATCACTACGAGCAACATACACATAACCTAAATATGGAGTATTTTTTTCATTACCTGCATGATTTATATTAGGTCTTGAATCATCATTGTAATTATTGCTTTTAACAGCTTCAAGAACTCGTTCAGAATAAGAAACAGTATTTCTTCTTGTGTTTGGATGAAATAAGAAATCTTGTTCTGTATCCACAAAAGCCTCTGCATTTTCAATCGATGGATCTTCTCTTACAAGTTTCATTGATTGATAAGCTAACCAAGCTAATTCTTTTTGATGCTCATCTTTCGTTCTTTCATATCTTTGTTTAACGAGTTTAGTAATTTGGTATAGATCTTCTGATTGATTCATTATGATCTCGATTATTATTCGTGTTGCTAGGCTAAAAATAACCTAGCAACTTTAAATTATGCTATAAGCATTATGTTTATTTTAACAGAGCGAACAACTATAGGTTAGAGAGTTAATACTTAACTCTGTGGATCATTCCTCTGTTCTCCAGTGTTATTTATCGTGCCCACATCTGGATATACGACACAGGCGTAAACCTCATGAAAACTAACAAACAATACAATTTAGATAACTAAATCATAGAGTTGTATTTTGCATTAAAATATGGTTATGTCAAGTTAATAAGATTCAGTATTTGTAATATGTGGTTTTTTTTATATATTATATGCTGTATTAATTTCGGAATCGTTCTGGAATTAACATCACCGACGCATCAACGTCATCAACACATTCCCAATAAAATCAATTTCGTTACGTCTGATTATCTTGCGTTATCAATCTTTGCTTGCTCAAGGGTTGTGTGGCAAAATGGATTGGCGGATGCCAGCAGTAGATGAACTAATGACATTGGTTTATTGTTCTGATGGCAAATATGAAAAGGATGGTTCTTGTACTTACAGATCTGTTTTTGCCCCTAGTATTAACTCAACGTATTTTCCAAATACGTCTGTTTATGAGTATTGGTCTTCGTCGACCAATGTTAACTTTAGTAGCAGTGCGTTGTATGTCCGCTTCGACGACGGTGGTTCTTCCAGCTACAGTAAGAGCGTCAGATATTTTGTTCGGTTGGTGCGTTAGCGACAGTGTTTTTACCTTTTGTTAAGCCATCACCAATGGTTTAACAATTGATGACACTTGGTTTGACTTTCAAAATTAAGTAGCCATAATGGCTACTATTTTTAATATAAAGGCTATAAATTATGAAAACAATATCAGCAAAAGAAGCAAAAAACTCATTTGGTGCTTTCTTGGATTCAGCACAAAGAGAACCTGTAATGGTAACTAAAAGGGACCGTCCAGTGGGTATGTTCTTTTCAATACAAGACCTGAACACGTTGCTAAACGTTGGGGATGCCTTTAAAAAGGAAATCTATGAAAAGGTTGTTGCTGGTATTGATGCTGCTGATGCAGGACGTGTTAGGGAATGTAATGCAGAACTAGCAGAAGAATTAAAAGCCAAACTAAGAGCTAAATTAGCAACGGTAACCAACTAATTTAAGCATGAAAATACACAAGGTTTTAATTTCTGAAAATGCAATCAATGATTTGTCCAGTATAGCTGAATAAATCTACCTCAAACC
>CAIUEQ010000005.1 GCA_903898215.1 uncultured Bacteroidota bacterium
CAAACGAATGCACATTTTATATTCACCAACTCTTATTGCAATTGGGTCGCCAAACGGTGCAATGTTTTCAAGCGACACTGTTTCGCCAGGAAGCATGCCCATTTCAAGCAGCTTAAGCGACAGTTCATTATCACTCACTTTTTCAACAATTGCTTCTTGTCCGTATTTTAATTGCGATAAATTCATTCTTTTTTCAATACAGAGGCATAGAGAATATTTTCAATGCTTGTTTAATTTTTTCAGGGCGCTAAAATAGTTTATTTTTGGCATCAACATCAACCCAATAAAGAATTGACAAAATTTAAACTTACAGGTTTTACAATTGTTCGAAACGCAATAAAATACGATTACCCGATTGTGGAATCGATAAAAAGTATTTTACCGATTGTGGATGAATATATTGTGGCTGTTGGCAATTCGGAAGATGAAACCTTGCAGCTTATCCGTTCCATCAATTCGCCAAAAATAAAAATTGTTGAAACCATTTGGGATGAAACGTTGCGTGAAGGCGGAAAAGTTTTGGCTGATGAAACCAATAAAGCTTTTGATGCAATTTTGACTGATACCGATTGGTGTTTTTATTTGCAGGGAGATGAAGTTGTTCATGAAAAATATCATGCTGAAATTTTGAATTCATGTGAAAAATATCTTGATGATAAAAAAGTTGACGGACTACTTTTTAACTACGAACATTTTTATGGCAATTATGATTTTGTTGGCGATTCGAGAACGTGGTATAGAAATGAAATCAGGATTATTCGCAACGATAAAAGCATTCGCTCATACCGCGATGCGCAAGGTTTTAGGAAGAACGGAGAAAAGTTAAATGTAAAAAAAGTTGACGCATTTATTTATCACTATGGTTGGGTAAAAGATCCGCGGAGCCAGAGCGAAAAGCAAAAAACATTTCATCAAATGTGGCATGATGATGAATGGATAAAACAGAATGTTTCGGAAGCTGATGCTTATGATTATTCCATCATCGATTCGCTAAAAAAATTTGAAGGAACACATCCCGAAGTGATGAAAGAACGTTTGCAAAAAATGAACTGGCAATTTCATTTCGACATCAATAAAAAGAAATTCAAACTAAAAGATTGGTTGCTTTATCAAGTAGAAAATATTATCGGAGTAAGGTTATTTGAGTATAAAAATTATAAGAGAATCTAAATCACATCCTTTGTCTGATGGTTTCGTAAACAGCAATTCCTGCTGCAACCGAAACATTTAGTGATGCCACACCTTTATTCAAAGGTATTCTTGCAAGCACCGAACATTTTTTTAATACTTCGGTAGATATTCCTGTGTCTTCACTTCCCATCACAATACATGTTGGAATGGTGAGGTCAACAAAGTTCAAATCCTTATTTGCTTTCTCGGTACAGGCAACTGTTTGCACACCCGATTGGTTAAGCAATTCCATTGTTGACTTCATATTTTTTTCTCGGCAAACCGGAATCTTTAACAATGCACCAGCCGAAGTTTTGATGGCATCTTCGCTCACTTGTGCCGAACCACTGTCAGGAATAATAATGGTATCAACACCGGCACAATAAGCCGATCTTGCGATAGCACCAAAATTTCTTACATCGGTAATTCTATCAAGCAAAAGAATAAAAGGAGTTTTTCCTTCTTCAAATAATTGGGGCAACAAATCTTCCAATTTATAATAACCAATAGGCGAAACATAAGCCACAACTCCCTGATGATTTTGATTTGCATTGAAAGCAGAAGCATCGCGTGGAACAAATTGAAAAGGAACTTTTTTCTTTTTACATAAGTTAACGATCAGGTCAAACTGCTCATTGCGAATATCTTTTTGGATCAACACTTTGTTTAGTTCTAAGCCCGAGTCAAGCGCTTCTAAAACTGCGTGAATTCCATAAACAGCCTGTGCATTTTCAGCCGGGTTCGAAAATTTTCTTTCTCTTTCCATACGATGCAAAGGTGTTAAAAGTTTTTGGATTGGTGTTAAAAAAAATTCGGGAATAGTTTTATCTATTCCCGAATCATTAAAAATGGTATCAAAAAAAGTTGTCAGTTTATTTTCCTGCTACTGTATTATCAATTTGTTTTTTAAACTCATTAGATGAAACAGAATCTTTATTGAACTCAGCAACCTGTTGGCAGTATTGCATAATTTGTTCGTTTTCTTTCATCTCTTCAGTTACTGACTCTTTCTTGTTTGTTACTTTGAAGCTAGAATAATATTTATATTTAGCAGAGCAATCAGTAATCATTTCTTTTAAAATTGCCGAAGCTTTTGCATTTGCACCTGCAGCATAATATGCTTCACACAGTCTGATAACAAATACATCATAAGGAACATTTTCTTTTGGCATAACAGCAACAGCTCTATCAAGTGCTTTAATTGCTGAATCTTTTTTGCCTTCAAGAACTAGTTTCATGGCAAGACGGTAGAATACATTTCTGAAGTTTTTTGTTTGACGTAAAATGGTTTCATCTAAATAAACGCCTTGTTTATCCATGTTTCCCCATTTAAATTTATTCATCATGTTATCATACAAAATATCAGTATTTATTCTTCCGTATGATCCACCTTCCACTTGTTCTTTATTTTTAATTGGAACAATATGATAAGTTAATCCTTCAAGTTGGAAATAATCTGTCATATTTAAATACACATCGCTTCCTGTTGTAATGGCAAAATAAATTGGTCTGCTCCAATCGCAAGTTGAAAGGATATCAAGCGTAATCAGGTCAGCTTTCATCAAGGTATTATTTCCGATTTCAAACTTCATACTATCTGCAATTTCACCTGCATCATTAGGTTTCACGGCACCCATTTTTAACACTTGATCTTTATTGATTTTTATAAAGAATTTTTTAGTTGGGTAATATGAATATGATTCGCCATTCTGAGATTGAATTTTCGACATTGGATCTTTATCATCTGTAGCAAACTGAATAATGTTTTTTAGCGGATAAAAATCTGTTTGGTTAATGCCAAAACGTTTTTCCAATTCTGGACTTTGGTAGTAAACAATATAATCGCGGATACCTTGAACATATTTATCAGGAGTCATCGAAAATGGAACCGGTTCAGAATCGTAAACTTTCTTTTTCAATCCATCAGCATACCAATCTGTGTTTAATAAACTCAAATTGATCACGCGGATATCACTTCTAATTCCTTCCACATTTTGAGCATACCAAAGCGGATAAGTATCGTTATCACCATTGGTAAATAGTATCGCATTTTTATCGCATGAATTTAAATAATCACTAGCAAAATCTACAGCAGTTGTACGTACTGAGCGATCGTGGTCGTTCCAGTTTTGTTGTCCCATTAACACAGGAACACAAGCGATGGAAGCTACAGAAGCTATACCCGTTGCCATGTTCAGGCTCATTTTTTTAGATAACCAATCGATCAAAGCAAGCACTCCTAATCCAATCCAAATAATAAAAGTTTGATAAGAACCAACGTAAGCATAATCTCTTTCACGTGGTTGATGAGCAGGGAAATTCAGGTACAAAATAATAAATGCTCCTGTAAATAAGAAGAGTGTTGATACAACAATTGCATCATCCTTTGCACGTTTAAAATGCCAGAATAAACCAATTAAACCAAGTAGTAGCGGGAACCCAAAATAGGTGTTTCTAGCCTTATCATTTTTAATGCTATCGGGCATATCTTTTTGTGGACCGATAAGCCAAGTATCAATAAAAGAAATACCAGTGATCCAATTTCCATCAATATCACCTCCGTATCCTTGATGATCGTTTTGACGACCAACAAAATTCCACATAAAATATCTCAAATACATAAAGCGCATTTGATAGGAGAGAAGGAAATTAATATTTTTTCCGAAGGTTGCTTTTTTACCTTCAGGAATATTTTCCCATTGGCGGTATGCCTGAACATAATCGCCTCTATCGGCCCACATACGAGGGAAAATAGTTTCATCTTTAGGGTCGTATTTTCTGATTGGTTTAGGACCAACTTCTTCGTATTTAGTTTCTCCTTTGCGGTATTGCATCGGACCTTTTTCTACATCTACAACTTTCGCATAAAAATATTGTCCGTATACTAAAGGATTATCTCCATACTGATCGCGATTTAAATAGGAAAGCAATGAGAAAGGATTTGCAGGATCGTTCATATCTATCGGAGGATTTGCTGCCGAGCGAATTAAAACCATCGAATAAGATGAGTATCCTACAATAACAAAAGTGATACATAAAATGGCTGTATTTATTATTGCTTTCGAGCCTTTTGTCATAAACACATAATAATAAATTGCAGCAGTTAAGGCTAACCAAAAAATGATTCCTAATAAACTCGGATTGATAACCAAAGTTCCTAAAGCGATTAATGCATAACTAGCAGTTGCTATGATTAAACTTGTTTTCGATTCGGTATGAGTATAAAATAATGACGAAATTAAAAATGATCCAAGGATGATAAGGAAAGCAAAAATTCCAACATTAAATCCAAGTCCGAAAGTGTTTACAAAGAAGTAATCGAAGTTACACATCTGAGAAGGAACACCAGGGATAATTCCAAATTGGGTAATTCCAATTGCCGCAATTGCACCAGCTGATGCTTTTAGGAAACCCATGTTTGAGTATTCGTATTTTTTAAAATAGATCACATAAACAATTGCCGGAATAACCAAGAGGTTCAATAAATGGACACCGATTGCTAAACCAATTAAATATGCGATAAGCAATAACCAGCGGTCAGAATGTTTTTCGTTGGCAATATTTTCCCATTTTAAGATACACCAGAAAGTAAGTGTAGTAAAGAAACTTGATGAAGCATAAACTTCCGCTTCAACTGCCGAGAACCAAAATGTATCGCTCCATATTAAAGTAAGTGCTCCAACCATACCGCTTGCCATAAGGGCAAAAATTTGTTGTCCGGTTAATTCGGTATTCCCTTTTAATAAAATTTTTCTTCCTAAATGTGTGATGGTCCAGAAAAAAAACATTCCACACAAAGCACCTGCTGTAGCAGATACCATATTTATACAAAATGCAACTTTTGTAACATCGCCTCCTGCAAAAAGAGAAAACAAACGTCCGATGATCAAAAACAACGGTGCACCCGGTGGGTGGCAAATTTGTAAACGATACGATGCCGAAATAAATTCGCCACAATCCCAGAAACTCGCTGAAGGCTCTAGCGTTAGTATGTATGTAACAAGTCCAAAAACGAAGGCTACCCAACCTAAAACGTTATTGTATAAATTAAATTTTTTGTTCATTCTTCTCTGTTCGTTATAAATTTATAGGAAACAAATATATGTAGTGAGGTAAAATAAAAAAATTAATATGTTATAGGAAACGAAACGATTTGCACTTCATTGCATTAAAGTGTAAAAAAATATGCATGATTAGTTGATTTAAAGATGAACACGGTGAATTATGTAGCCAATTAAATTTCAATGATGTTAATTCATGTTTGAAGATTAAATAGATGGCAGAAAATAATCGATTATTTTTTTGTGATAAATGTCCTATTTTAAATCATTATTACCATGCAAAATTGTTGGATGTAAACAAAAATTTTCAAATCATTTTCCTATAATTAAATTGCACCACCATTATCAATATTTAAATAAAATTTTACCTATCACAAAAAACAATTAATTCAAATCACCTTCAAACACCAATCAGAAATAAATTTATACAAATGAAAAAAATCACACTTGCCATTTTATTTGCTGTATCTCTTGCTACAAGCTTAACAGCACAGATTGTTAAAAACAAAAAAGACGGACATTATAATTTTACCGTTGTTAAAAATATTGATCGAACAGAAGTTGACAATCAAAACCGAACAGGAACCTGCTGGAGTTTTTCGTCACTTTCATTTTTCGAATCGGAAATGATTAGGATGGGAAAACCAAAAGTAAAATTTTCGGAAATGTTTGTAGTAAGAAAAGCTTATGAAGATAAAGCTGACTTATTTGTTCGTATGCAAGGAAACCATCAGTTTGCCGAAGGTGGAGAATTTCATGATATGTTAAACGTATTTCACAAATACGGAATGATGCCACAAAATCTTTATGGTGGATTAAATTACGGAGAGAAAAAACATGTTCATGGTGAAATGGATCAGGCGCTTTCGGCATTTGTAAAAACGATTGCAAAAAATCCAAACGGAAAAATAAGTACAGCATGGAAGCCTGCATACAATGGAATTCTAGATGCTTATCTCGGAAAAGTTCCTGAAAGTTTTGAAGTTGACGGAAAGAAATACACACCTCAAACTTATGCCCAATCTTTAGGAATTAACCCAGACGATTATGTATTGATCACTTCGTTTTCTCATCATCCATTCTATAAAAAATTCATTCTTGAAGTAGCGGATAATTGGGCTATGAATGAAATGTATAATGTTCCGGTTGAAGATTTTGCATCTATTATCAGCGAATCGGTAAACAATGGTTACACAGTTGCATGGTCGAGTGATGTAAGCGAAAAATATTTTTCATTTAAAAACGGAATCGCAATTGTTCCTTCAAAAGCTTGGGATGAAATGACAAAAGAGGAAAAAGATTCTGCATTGAATTATCCGGTTGCGCAAATGAAAATCACACAAGAAATTCGTCAGGAAGCTTTCGATAACCAAACCACTACTGATGATCATGGAATGCATATTGTTGGCGAAGTGAAAGATCAGAATGGGGCAAAATATTATATCGTAAAAAATTCGTGGGGAAAAGATAACAATGATTGCGATGGATATTTATATGCCAGCGAAGCTTATGTGTTATACAAAAGCACAGCTATCATGGTTCACAAAAATGCTGTTCCAAAAGCTATTGCAAAAAAGTTAGGACTGTAAAATAATTTAAGATTTTAGAATTACGATTTAACATTTAATATTTAAAAATCATTTATGTATAACAATACTTTAAAACCGATATTAGAAAAAGAACTTGCAGCGATTAAAGAAGCAGGATTATTTAAAAATGAACGTATCATCACAACACCTCAGGGTGCAGTTGTAAAAACTGATGCAGGCAAAGAAGTTTTAATTTTTTGCGCCAATAATTACCTCGGACTTTCATCACATCCCCGAGTAGTTGAAGCTGCACGCAAAACTTTAGATACTCATGGTTACGGAATGTCGTCAGTGCGCTTCATTTGTGGAACTCAAGATATTCATAAAGAACTTGAAGCAAAACTTTCGAAGTTTACAGGAACAGAAGATACCATTTTATATGCAGCATGTTTTGATGCAAACGGTGGTGTTTTTGAACCATTATTTGGTGAAGAAGATGCCATCATTTCAGATGAATTAAATCATGCTTCGATCATTGACGGAGTGCGTTTATGCAAGGCGCAACGCTATCGGTATAAAAATTGTGATATGGCTGATCTCGAAGAACAACTCAAACAAACGCAACATTTACGCAATAGAATTATTGTTACTGATGGTGTGTTTTCGATGGATGGTTTTGTAGCTCCGCTTGATAAAATTTGTGACCTTGCCGATAAATATAATGCGTTGGTGATGGTTGATGAAAGCCATGCTTCAGGCTTTATTGGAAAAACCGGAAGAGGAACTTGCGAAGCAAAAGGTGTGATTGGAAGAGTTGATATTATTACCGGAACTTTAGGAAAAGCTTTGGGTGGTGCGATGGGTGGTTTTACTTCGGGTAGAAAAGAAATTATTGATATGCTTCGTCAACGCTCACGTCCGTATTTATTTTCAAACTCATTAGCTCCGCATATTGTGGGAGCAAGTATTGCGGTGTTGGATATGTTGAGCGAAACAACTGATTTGCGTGATAAATTAGAATGGAACGTAAATTATTTTAAACAAGGAATGCGCAAGGTTGGATTGGAATTTAAGAATGGTGATTCGGCCATTGTTCCGGTGATGTTGTATGATGCAAAACTTGCGCAAGAATACGCAAACAAACTTCTCGAAGAAGGAATTTATGTAACAGGATTTTTCTTCCCGGTTGTGCCTAAAGGACAAGCACGCATTCGTGTACAACTATCGGCAGCACATACTCAAGCACATTTGGATAAAGCCATTGCAGCATTTGAAAAAGTTGGGAAAGAGTTGGGTGTGATAAAATAATTTAAATCACGAGCAAGATGCTCGCGAGAACTAAATCGGTAAAGTAGCATTTAGTAAATATGCATAGGAAGTCGGGTAGTAATATCCGACTATTTTTTGCCTAAATATTTTTGAAATGGAAACGTTTAAATTGAAAAAATAATTATGGTTTGTGATTAATATTTCTTTCGTTGATTTTTTTATAAGTTCAAATGAGATTATGATTCTCTTGTTTTGATTTAAAACATTTTTCTTCCACTAAGATATACCTACCTTTAAAAAAGATTTGCGCACCTGAATATTGAAAATGCTGTTACTGAAACTCTTTTAAAATTTATCAGAATGAATATGATGAAAACTAAAATCGTTAATATTTTTATTCTAACAATGCTATTAACCACTACGATGACAAAATCACAAACACTTCAAACTGTTCCTCATGTTGATTTGAAAAAATATATGGGCAAATGGTACGAAATAGCATCGTATCCTCAAGTTTTTCAGAAAGGATGTAATTGCACTACTGCC
>CAIUEQ010000006.1 GCA_903898215.1 uncultured Bacteroidota bacterium
AGCTATATAATATGGCTTTGAGAGAATTATCTGAATGATATAAAAACATTTCTAAAAAAAAATATTTCATGTTCAAAAACGTGAATTACATTTTATTTTTTTTAGTCCAGAAAACTTTTTGGATAAAAATTTATTGTTTGATTTATTTGTTGATTTATAATTTTTGAAAATTAATTTCATGAAATTAATTAATGTAGCATTCATGGTTTTTATTAATTTTGACTAATGAAATTTAATAAAATAAAAGCTGAAATAATCACAATTGGTGATGAGATTTTAATCGGTCAAATCATTGATACGAATTCATCTTGGATTGGCCAAGAGCTTAGCAAAATAGGTGTATCAGTGGTGCATCGGACATTAGTTTCAGATTCAGAACAAGATATAGTTGATGCATTGAATGAAGCAAAAAATCGTGCAGATATTATTATATTAACAGGAGGACTTGGCCCAACAAAAGATGATATTACAAAATTGACTTTGTGTAATTATTTCAATTCATCTTTAGCAATAAATGAAAAAGTTTTAGAATGGGTTACAAAAATTTTCAGCAATAGAAAATTACCAATGATTGATACAAATAAAAATCAAGCAATGGTTCCGGAAATATGTGAAGTGTTATTTAATAAAAGTGGAACTGCTCCAGGAATGTGGTTTGATGTTGATGATAAAATTTATATTTCAATGCCGGGTGTTCCTTTCGAAATGAAAACAATTTTCACTGAAGAAGCAATTCCAAAACTCAAACAGAAATTTTTATTTCCTGTAATTATTCATCGGACAATTCAAACAACTTCAATTGGAGAATCATTTCTTGCAAAAAAAATTGAAGACTGGGAAAACGATTTACCTTCTCATATAAAACTTGCTTATCTCCCATCAGTTGGTCAAGTTCGTTTGCGCTTGAGTGGATTAGGAGAAGACCATGATAAATTAAATGAAGAAATGAAAATCATCATTACTGCACTTTATTATATTATTGGAGAATATATTTTTGGCTTAGAAGATGACACTCTGCAAAAATCTGTCGGAGAACTATTGCATAAAAAAAACAAAACATTATCAACTGCCGAAAGTTGTACTGGCGGATATATTTCTCATCTCATCACATCTGTCCCCGGAAGTTCATCTTATTATATTGGAAGCATAATTAGTTATTCCAATGAAATTAAAACTCATGAATTGAATGTGGATGAAACTATTTTAAATACTCATGGAGCCGTTAGTAAAGAATGTGTTTCTAAAATGGCTGAACAAATACGCATAAAGTTTAATACTGATTATGCAATTGCAACTTCCGGAATAGCCGGACCTGATGGAGGCACTCTCGATAAACCCTTGGGTACTGTTTGGATTGCTGTGAGTTCAAAAACAGAAACCATTGCACGTACATATAATATGGGTGATAATCGTGAACGAACAATTCAACGTACAGCTTTGGAAGGATTAGATCTTCTCAGGAGAATGTTGTTAGAAATTTAACCATCAAATTTTCTTCAAAGAATTTCAAGTTTCTAGAAATTATTTATGTGAAAACAAATTCAATAATCTATAATCATACATAATTTAGTACTTTGTATTGCATAGTACAATCTTTTGCATACTTTTGTTGCCGAAAGTAAAATTGTTTACTGTTAATACAGTGATAAGAAATAGAACATGAATATCGAAAACACGAAAGCTCAAATGAAAAAAGGAATACTTGAATACTGTATTCTTTCTATTATTTCAAGGGGTGAAGTTTATGCATCAGACATTATTGAAGAGTTAAAGAATTCAAAAATGATTGTCGTTGAAGGTACACTCTACCCTTTGCTTACACGTTTAAAAAATGACGAGTTACTAAGTTACCAATGGGTTGAATCAAACTCTGGTCCACCACGAAAATATTTTCAGTTAACAAGTGAAGGGAAAAGAATTTTAAAAGAATTAAGCGAAACCTGGAATGAATTGGTTATTGCAGTGAATCGTACTACAAAGAAAAAATAACAAAATTTAATTCATCGAATATGAACAAAGTTTTTAATATTAATCTCGGAGGAATAGTTTTCACCATTGATGATGTAGCTTTTGAAAAGCTCAGCAATTACATTAACAAATTGAAAACCCATTTTGCAAATACACAAGGCGCAAAAGATATCATAATGGATATTGAAGCTCGAATGGCTGAATTGATAAGTGGAAAACTTCCTAACCCTTCAGCGATTGTTAATGAAACTATTATTAGTGAAATAATCATTGTAATGGGCGATGTTAACGAACTCGATGACGAAGACTCTTCAGAAAGAAAACAAACAACTGAACAAAAAACTTCAAACGAATTTCATAACACCAATAAACTTCGTAGAGATTTAAATAATAAAGTTCTTGCCGGTGTATGTTCTGGTATTGCAAATTATTTTGAAATTGATCCAACATTAGTAAGAGTGATCTTTTTAATCGTGTTTTTTATTTTTGGTTCGGGTGGATTATTATATATCATCCTTTGGGTTTTGATGAAACCGATGGAAGAATCTGATCAACTATCTTTAAACTCTCAAAATAAAAAACATCTTTTCAGAGACACTGATGAAAAAGTTCTTGGAGGAATATGCTCCGGTATTGCAATCTATCTTGGCTTAGATGCTGTTTGGGTAAGATTGTTCTTTGCCCTTTCATTTTTCGGATTTGGATTTGGCTTTATAGTTTATGTTGTATTATGGATAGTTGTACCAAAAGCACTAACTCCAACTCAAAAGCTGCAAATGAAAGGCAACCCAATTGACGTTTCAAATATCGAACGTGAAGTAAAAAACACTTTCAATCAGGCAAAACAAAATGCTCCTAAAGTTGCGAATGAAGTGAAAAGTTTTGCAGGTAATGCAACTCATGCAATTATCGAAATTGCCGGTGTTGTTATTAATGCGTTTGGGAAAATATTTGCAGTTGCATTATTACTACTTGGGAT
>CAIUEQ010000007.1 GCA_903898215.1 uncultured Bacteroidota bacterium
CCATAGGATCGACCGGATCTTTCCTGCTTGCACGTAAAGCTGTTTCTGTAAGATCAAAAAGTTGCTCAATATTTTCATGGAAAATATCTGAAAGAAAAATTTCATTGCCATCATACAAAGCCATCACTTCCATTTTATTTTGTGTGATGGTACCTGTTTTATCACTGCATAAAACTGTTGCCGAGCCTAGTGTTTCAATAGCCGATGGTTTTCGAGTGAGGACATTTTTTGCTGATAATCTCCAGGCTCCCAAAGCTAAAAAAACTGTAAGCACAACAGGAAACTCTTCAGGTAAAATTGCCATTGCTGATGATAGACCGCTGAGTATGGCTTGAATAAAATTTCCACGTGTAAAGTAAAAAAGAAGGATAACAATAATGGTGGTAAGAATTCCAATGATAAAAAGATTTCTTATCAGTTTTTTCATTTCCTTTTGTAAGCGTGTTTCCTCATCTTCGATTTTTTGAAGCGATGAACCAATCTTACCAAACATTGTATTGATGCCTGTTTCGGTAACTTTTGCAAATCCTTTTCCTTGAACTACTAATGTTCCGTTATATACAATCGAAGTGTTTTTGTCTGTTGGATTTTCCTTCTCTGATACTTTATGAACAGGTACAGATTCTCCTGTTAAAACGGATTCATCCACTGTAAGATTTATCAATTCTATAATGATTGCATCTGCAGATATTCGATCTCCTTCGTTTAAGATCATGATATCATCGGGAACAATTTCTCTGGCAGAAATATTTACTTCCTTTCCATCACGAATAAGAAGTGCATGTGGTGATGACATTAATTTTAAAGCATCTAACGCTCTTTCAGTTTTACGGTATTGATAAAATGTGATACCGATAATGATTAAAGTTGTGGAGAGTAAAATGCTTCCTTCCTTATAATCTCCAAGTAAAATATAAAGTACACCGCAACTGATAACCATCAGAAACATTGGTTCCTTTAAAACTTCCAGTGCAATGCGAAAAATATTTTTCGGTTGTGCGGAAGGCAATTCATTATAACCGAAAGTTATTAGTTTTTCTTTTGCTTCAGAAGTGCTTAACCCTTTTATCATAAGAAAATATTGAATAGGCAAGTTAGTTTAAAGTGGATTTAATGAAACTAAAAAATATCAATTCAAAAGCTGATAAAAAACATTAAAAAAAACTCTGACAATAAACATCAAAAAATTTCTCCCTTACATAAATCTATCTTTTTAACTTGAGATAAAAAAAAGTGGTGCTACTTTCAATTTGATTTCTATTTTTGCCAGCGTTACTCGGTTGATATCTTGTATATCATTAAAAGGGAATCAGGTGTAAATCCTGAACAGTTCCCGCTGCTGTAAGCACTGTGAAGATGTTAGATTGAAGATGTAAGATTTACGATTGTAACAACAATCAAGAAATCTGAAATCATAAATCTGAAATCTGAAATATTTTTATCTCCTCTTTGTCACTGTTCCGATAGCTATCGGGATGGGAAGACCTGATAAAATGGTGCGAGTCAGAAGACCTGCCATGTAGCATTATTCATTAGCTTTCGGGAGAAAGGCGAGGTGATAATTCAAGCATATTCGCTTTTATTTATCAAGTCTCACTAAATTTCACCGGCAGTTAACTTTTTCAAAAACGAAATGAAAAAAGTTATTGCTATTGTGTGTCTGTTGTTGTTTTGCAGAGTAGAAATTTCTGCACAAAATTTTATTGCCGATTCGGTGATGGAATTAAATATTGTGCACGTAACATCCAATCGAATCGAAAATTTCAATATCGGAAATAAAACTGAACAGATGGATTCTGTATTGATGTTAGCATATAAACATCAATCATTGGCCGATTTATTGAGTTCCCAAAGTCAGCTTTTCATTAAATCATCCGGACCTGGAAGTCTTGCTACAAGTTCGTTTAGAGGAGCCGGTGCCGAACATACTGCTGTGCTATGGAATGGATTTAATATACAGAGCCCAATGCTTGGTCAAATAGATCTTTCATTATTACAAAGCGATCTGATCGATGAAGTGAAAGTGCAATACGGAAGCAGCGGTGCTTTATTTGGAAGTGGTGCTGTTGGTGGAATCATTCATTTGAAAAACAAAACAAATTTTGGCAGTGGATTTCATACTTCATTAAATTTCCAAAACGGAAGTTTCGAAAATAATAAACAAGGTTTTTCAATAAGCTATGGTGGCAAAAAATTTTATTCTTCATTGCGCTTCATCAATCAATATGCAAAAAATAATTTCCCTTTTACTAATACCTATTTACAGGGATCTCCGATAGTTAATCAAGTTAATGCAAGTTATTCGCAACAAGCTTTGATGAGCGATAATTATTTTATACTATCAAAAGAACAACAAATAAATATTGGTATTTGGTATCAAAATTCATTAAGGCAAATTCCACCTTCAATGGCAGTTCCATTTTCAAAGTCAACGCAAAATGATGAAACATTTCGGGTAAGCAGTGAATGGAATTTATACCATAAAAAAAGTTCGTATTTTATTCGCACAGCAGTGTTTGATGAACGATTAGTTTATCAGGATTCTGGAAGTGGTTTATTAAGTAATAATCATTCGAAAACTTTTATAACAGAAGCAGAATCAAAGTTCAATATTTTTAAAAACCAGCAAATAAATATTGGAATTAACAATACTTTTTCATCTGCAACAACTGCAAGTTATGGAGGAACATTTGAACAAAACAGAACTTCAATTTTTGCATCCTATAAAATTTATAATTCCACAAAAACATTTCAAACATGTGCAAGTGTGCGCAATGAAATTATTGCAGGAACATCACTACCAATGATGCCTTCATTAGGTTTCGAATGGATGATGAACAATCACTTTAAAGTTTTTGGCAATGTAAATCGGGCATACAGAATCCCAACTTTTAACGACCTTTTTTGGAATGATGCTTTTGCC
>CAIUEQ010000008.1 GCA_903898215.1 uncultured Bacteroidota bacterium
TGGCGATCAACATATGCATGTTGGAATTGTTCATGCTCCAAATCCTGAAATGGCTTTACTGTTTGCAAAAGAACAATATGGAAGAAGAGGTATGAGTGTAAATATTTGGGTGGTTGGTACACGCGATGTTTTTACCTCCGATTATGATGATACCGATATGTTTGATGTATCAGAAAAAAATTATCGCGAAGCCGGTGGATATAAGGTAATGGAGAAAATAAATAAATACAAAAAGATAAATAAAATTAAATAATTAGTAGAGACGCTGCATGCAACGTCTTTACTAATGCAATAACTCTGCATTATAATCATGAACGAAAAAACAACAATAGCAACCAAAGAATTGCTTTATAAAATTGCCGATGACCTATTAATTATCGGACACAGAAACAGTGAATGGACGGGGCTTGGGCCAATTTTAGAAGAAGATATTTCTTTCTCATCAATGGCACAGGATAAGATCGGACAATCAATGTCGGTATTTCAAATTTTACAACAACTTGGAGAAGGAGAACCTGATACAGTTGCCTTTAATAGAGCTTCAGAAAATTTTTATAATTCTCAGTTTGTTGAATTACCAAATGGTGAATATGATTTTAGTTTGATGCGCCATTTTTTATATGACCATGCCGATCAATTACGCTTTGAAATGCTTGCTAAATCAAGCTTTGATCCGATAGCAAAACTTGCTCAAAAAATAAAAGGTGAACTTAAATACCATGTTTATCATGCAAATATTTGGGTAACAAAACTTGGAAATGCAAATGAAGAAAGTCATTCAAGAATGCAAACTGCACTAAACGAATGTTGGAATTTTGCACTCGGAATGTTTGAAGAAAGTGAATTTGAAAACACTTTGATAAATGAAAAAATATTTGCAGGAGAAAATGAATTGAAGAAAAAATGGCTGGAAAATATTTCGTTGATTTTAGAAAAAGCTTCTTTAAAAATTCCCGAAGAAAAAAACTGGAAACCTTTTTTTGGTGGAAGAAAACATATTCATACTGAATACTTAAAACCTCTTGTTGATGAAATGGGAGAAGTATTTAGTATTGACCCTGGTGTTGAATGGTAAATTTTAATCTTTAAAATCTGTGGCGATAACTGAATCCGAAATCTGGCAAGCACTTGAAGTAGTAAAAGATCCTGAAATACCAACTATTTCAATGACGGATATGGGGATTATTACGAAGGTGGAAGTGCGGGGTGAAAGCAGTGTTTATGTTGAAATGACTCCAACATTTGTTGGTTGCCCAGCAATAAAAATGATGGAACAACTAGTGCACGACAGATTGATTGAAGTTGGAATAAAAGAAGTTATTGTTAAAACAACTTTAGACAAACCCTGGGATAGCAATAAAATTTCAGAGCGTGGTTTGCTCTGTTTAAAAAAACACGGCCTTGCTCCTCCTCCAAAACATCAGGGAGAAATTACCGATGAACTTTTAGAAAATATTACCTGCCCTTTTTGTGAAAGCAAAAATGTAGAAATGAAATCTCCCTTCGGACCAACACTTTGCCGTAGTTTACATTATTGCAATAATTGTTTGCAAGCATTCGAACAATTCAAACCTATTGTTTAGAAAGTTGAATTACTAAAAAATATCTTGGTGATTTTAGCAGTAAAATTTAACCACTAAGAGCACTATGAAATTTCACTAAGAACACGAATTAAATTCCTCTACAGATTATAACATTTTAAAACTACATCTTGTGTTCTTTGTGTTTTCCTTAGTGCGCTTTGTGGTAAAAAAATAAACCACTAAGGACACAAAGGAAGTTTCACTAAGAGCACGATTTAATATCCTACAATTCTAACATTTTCAAAACTACAACTTGCGTTCTTAGAGATTTTCTTTGTGAGTTCAGTGGTAAAAAATAAACCACAAAGGGCACTAAGGAAGTTTCACTAAGAGCACAATTTAATATCCACTACAGATTTTAACATTTTAAAACTACATCTTGCGTTCTTTGTGTTTTCCTTTGTGCGCTTTGTGGTAAAAAAATAAACCACTAAGGTCACAAAGTAAGTTTCACTAAGAGTACGATTTAATATCCACTACAGATTTTAACATTTTCAAATGGTTTGTTCATTTTCATTTCAACTTCTCCTATTATTTTCGTGCTGTGAAATTTTATAAAATCTTCTTCAAGCTTTTTCTTTCGGTGATTATTTTTTCATCTTGTCATAGTCACAAAAAATTAAGCTCTAATCGTGCTTCAAAAGAAAAAGCATCTGAAAGAAAAGAATATTATTCAAAAAAATTTGATGTGAAACTTGATCGTGAATCAAACCTAAAACTATATGCCGCTATTGATTCGTGGTTGGGCGTGAAATACAAATTCGGCTCTTGTACAAAAACCGGAATTGATTGCTCATGCCTTGTGAATGCGGTTTATCGCGAGGCATATAATTGCAATACCCCACGCGACACAAAAGGTTTGTATGAGCAAATTAAAAAAGTTGACAGTGATGAACTACGAGAAGGCGATCTTGTTTTTTTTAAAATGAGTGAAGGAAAAATTGACCATGTTGGAATTTATCTTTCCAATAAAAAATTTGTACATGCATCAACAAAAGGTGGTGTGATGATTAGTGATCTTGAGGAGGAACATTTTAAAAAATCCTTTAAAACAGGAGGACGATTAAAGTGCTCATAACAGATAGAACCTTAAAACAAATTCGGGAGGAATTTACATTTCATTCAAAACCCATTTCACTTTTACTGCTCTTTTTCTTTGTGCCTTTTTGAAAAAATTTAACCTCTAAGTGCACAAAGTTTAGAAAGTATCATCTTCCGTTTTTAGTAATTCTCATTGTGGTCTATGTGGTAAAAAATAACATTCTCTTTTGGTGAACTACTATTCAAAAAAAACGCCCCGAATAATCGGGGCGTTCATCATTTTATTCTTTAAAAAATTATTCGATCACCAAACGTTTCACTCCGCTTTTTCCATTTTCTAAAGTTACACGAACAAAGTAAATACCTTTGTTTAATGTAGCAGTATTAATTTGGCAAGAATGAGCATTTACATTTTCGTTAATCATACTACGACCAATCACATCAACAACTTCGATAGTTGAAATTTTACCTTGTGCAGATGGCATGTTGATAGTAACAAATTCTTTAGCTGGATTTGGATAAACCGAAAGCACATCATTTACTTTCACTTCATTAACACCTACTCCGGTAAAAGTTGCTAAATCAAATTGTGCTGCAATTCTAGGAACAACAAATCCAATAATAGTATCGATATAAGCTTTAGCTCTTGCTGCGCTCATATATGGATTGGTTAACATTGAAAGTGAATCTGCAACATGTCCGTTAGCAGGAATTGGAATTCCATTAACAGGAACTGAAGTAATTCCATTCATTACACTATGATCCCACCATTCCCATGGTGCACCTTCGTAAGGGAAAGAAGTATAAAAAGGATATAAATTATTTACTCCACCTGTAATTGATTTTCCTCTTACACTAAATACGTCAGTATATATTTTAGAGTTTAATTTATTATTAATTCCAACTGCATTAGCTTTTGGAATTGTTGTCAAAGCACCAGATGCGTTTGAGATAACTGTTACACCAGTTGTTGGTACAACCACGTTTCCAATTCCAGGAGGTGCAAAAGGATCTGTAACACATTGCATACTTACCACAGGAAGACTATTTGCGTCTAACCAAGAAGAATCTCCAAGAGCACCACCGTAATTAAATATCATATGAATGTTTCCTGACAAATTTGTTTCGCCACCATAATTATAAAAAGGTAATCCACCCAAACCATTCCAATCACCCATCACATCAACATTCACCATTGGAGAAAGATCTGCGCTTCTTAAAAATTTAGGTAATTCCATTTCTGATCTTTTGTCAACAGCACCAAGTCCAAGAGCAACATATCCTCCTGTACCCTGTCCGCCAACAATAAATTTAGAGGTATCGATCTTATAAGTTGAAGCATTGCTTCTTAAAAAGCGTACACAATTTCTCACATCTTGCATAGCACGGAAAGTTGCGCGAAGCAAATCTCCTGTTGCTGTATCACGAATAGTTGAACTTGCATTCCATACCAAACGATAGTCAACTGCAACAGCAACAAATCCTCTTTTTGCAAGGCGGGTACACATTTCAACAATGGTACTATCATCTTTGCTTCCGGTAGTTTGCTTGTTAATAATTGTAGGCAAATAACTTCCGGTATGAACCAGTAAAATAGTTGGTCTTGCTGCTAACGTATCACCTGTAGGTTGATAAATATCGCATTTTAAACTTACTGTAATAATCGGTTGTTGTCCGGGAACCTGACCATACAATAAATTTAACATACGATTAGTGTCGTATTGAATATTTGCGCTTTTAGTATAATTGGAAAAAATTTCCTGCATGTACCGTTGGGCAAACATTTGGCTGCTCGCAAAAAGCATAATTGCCAATGCAGCCGATTTTAGTAATGTGTTTTTCATAAATTAATTTGTTTAGTTTAGAAAACGAAGTAACAATTTTTTACTTAATAAAAAAGTATAAAATTTTATTTTCTTGCATCAAGTTCAAGTAATACGGAAAGGTAAGCAAGTCGTCCAACAAGTGGGCCTCCATAAACCTGATACACCATATTATTTAACAAATTATTTGCTCCCATTTTCACTGTGCAATGTAAATTGGGAATACTTTTGCTCACTTGCGCGTCAACCATATCATAACTTGCAACATTTCCGGTGAATTGCGGTGAACCTTCAAAAACAAAACCTTCTGTCCATTTATAATTTATACCATAACTAAGATGTTCAATTTCTTTTCCAAAAACCTTGATTGAAAAATCTCGTCCGTTAATTCCAATATTAAATTTATTTGTAGGTGTATTAAATGCCGGAATTAAATTATCTGTTGATCCATGTCTGTCGAGTTCATTATAGGAATGATTAAAACTAAATCCCAACTGTTTTTTGAAAAAATAATTGATACCAATAGTAAATCCGGTTGTGGTTACTTCATCTTTTGAATTTGTTGCAACACGATAAACAGTTGGTGTTGTATTTGGGAAAGGGTTGCCATTTGACCAATCTACTTTTGCTCCAATTTTATATCCTATAAAATTTTGGTACCAACTGTGATAAAAACTGATATCTAGAAAAAACTTTTTTTCAATTGTTGCACGATAACCTAATTCAATAGTTTGCACTTGCTCTGGTTTCACTGCATCAATATTAAAATATTGCATTTTATCGCGTCCGTAATTTAATGCAGTTACCAAAGAAGAAACGGTAACCAAACTATCAAAACCATGCAAATTTCCAAGCAAAGTTGCTCGTCCAACGTTGAGGTTGATATACTGATCACTTAGTGTTGGATTACGCAAAGCTGATGAAACAGACAATCGGAAAACATGTTCTTTTTGCACAAAAACAAAAGTAGCAGCAGGCGACCACAAGTAATTAAAGTTTTGGTTTTTATCTACTCTGTTCGTTACACCTATTCGAAGTTTATCGTCAAATATTTTTTTCTCGACACCGAGATAAATACCAAATTCTTTATTGTAAATTCTTTGGTTATCTGCTGTATCTAAAAAAATTGTTCCTTTAGAATATGGCGCATACAATCTAAAGTTTCCACCTGTTTTAAAATCAAATTTCAAGAAGCTAAATTGATATTCACCCGCAACATGATATAAAGCTGATTGGTCAAAAAAACGAGATCCTCCTTGTCGGTTTGATAAGGAATTAATTGCATTAAGTGCTGAGTCAAACCTTGCTGTTCCGGGTTCAAATCGGGGAATATTGCTTCCGTTTTTTCCGATCCCATTTGCATAGTTTCTTGCAAGCTGATGAAAAAGATTAAGTGAATCGGGATAAGTGGCACGAAGAAAACTATCTACATATGCAACATATTGATTATTGGGAACAACTCCTATTGGCGGCCTGATAGTACTAATTCGTCCGCTATTGTAATCACCAATATTTTGGCTCCAATAATTGCTGTAATCATTTCCCCAATCATTATCGGATTTTGCAGCATTTTGTAAAAGCACTCCGGAATTATAAATATCATAACTCTTCCCGGCATCTTCGTTTGTTGAATATAAACGTATAAAATATTTGCCTTGTTTTTTAAGCTCAATTTTGTTTTGAAAAAATAAAATATCTTTCAATGCAAAACGGTCGTCACCTTGGTAAATAGTTGAACCTGTTCCAAAATTAAAAGAATAAATAAGCTCATTTTCTTTATCAATTTTATAATGTAATGCAGTTCCTGCTTTTAAATTTTTTGTGTCGTAGTTTACAAGATTTGATTCTTTATAACCATCTCGCAAAGTATATCCGTAACCTAGATAACTTAAATTTGGCGACTGGTAAAAACGTGGATTCACAAACTCATCGCCATAAGTATTCACCGCATCATATCCTCCGGGGTTGGTTTTATTTACAGGTGATTGAGAGGTAGGAGATGTGTTTGCTGTTTGCCAATCACTTGCCTGCATGTAAAAAATATTGATCTTATATGCGAACTTCTCTTCCCCTTTTTTATTTTTAATAACTGCCGCCCACCTCACTGCAGTTTCTGTTAAATTACGTTCGCCAACTTTTACCTGTGCACTTAATCCCGGATACAAAAACGGACTTTTTGTTTCCATATTTATAACTCCATTAAATGCTCCCGGGCCATAATAAGCAGAGCTTGCACCAACAACTAAATCCACTTTCTGAACATCTAATTCAGATGCTCCTAAAAAATTTCCTAAAGAAAAATTTAAACCCGGAGATTGATTATCAACACCATCAATTAATTGCAACGAACGAACCGGTGAGGTGCTGTTAAAACCACGGGTATTTATTACTTTAAAACCGATGCTTGCCGACACTAAATCAACACCTTTTAAATGGCCAAGGCCTTCATAAAAATTTGCTGCCGGGGTTTGCTTAATAGCCATTGCATCCATCGTTTCAACAGTAAGCGGTGCTTGCTTTTGGCGTTCAGTAATGCGTGAATCTGTTATTTGAACTTCATTTAAATTTCTTGAGCTTTCCGTTATTTTTATATCGAGCGCTTTTGAAGAGTTGGTAACAACTATTTCAAGCTTTTCGAAACCCATATAGGAAATAATAATTGTTACAGGGAACGATGCTACTTTTAAAGAAAAGGCACCATCAAAATCCGTTATAGCTCCCTTGATACTTCCTTTTACACCCACAGTAACACCCACAAGTCTTTCTCCGGATTTTTTATCACGCACCACTCCATTAATCACCAAATTATTTTGCGCAAAGGCAATTTGATTGATTGAAGAGAATAAAATAAATAAAAATAAAAACGAACGAATTTTCAATGGGTTCTCCGAATTTTGGAAAACCAATTATGCAGAAAAAACCTGAAAGAAAAAAACCACTTAAATTTTAGTGGTTTTTTTGTTGGTATCTGAATGTTAAATTTTTACATCTTTATCTGATTCTTGATTTTAGGAATAGTTTTCAGATAGGCAAACATCGCTTTAACTTCAACATCTGTTAGCTGTGAATGCGGGAACATTGGATAACGAACCATTTCACCATTTCTTTTTTTGCCAAATTTCACTACCTGAACAAATTCATCTTCTGTATATTTAGCAATACCGGTTTCATCAAAAGTTACATTTGCTGTGATCACTTCTTTTCCTTCTTTATCTTGCATGTGATTTCCTCCACCACAAAATCCTTCTGATTTTTCTGGTTCCAAAACATTCATAGTTTTAAAATCTTTTGAGTGACACATAAAACATCCATACATGGCAGTAAATAAATATTTTCCATGAGCTACCACATTATTTGTATCGGGCATTGGAATTTCTTTTTCTGAAAGAGGAAGTGGTTTCCAAGCAATATGTGATAACATTTTTACGAGAAAAGAAGGCGATGAAGCAATTGGCTCTTCTCCATTTGCCTGAACACATTTTTCATTCGACCTTAAAAACGCGATCACGCTTTTTATGTCTTCATCTGCTGCAAGCGGAAACTTAACCATGTAAGGTGGAATATAATGTCCGTCTTTAGCAATTCCGGTGCGAAGCAAATAATAAAGTTCACCATCTGTCCACGAACCGATACCAATTTCTGGATCATTGGTAATGTTTTTAGAATTGATGACTCCAAATTCTTTTGGTAATTCATCCAAATATTTTCCGGTTAAAACTCCATCACTGTTTTTGTGACATTCGATACAAAGCATGGATGCAATTTTTTGTCCTTTGGCAACTCTTTCGGGTGTTACCTCTACTTTCATATTAATATTTCCGGGCTTGTAATTTGGAATGCCATCAATGTTAACGTACAAAGCGAAACAGATGGCCACAAGAAGAACAACCCCCAGGGTGATTCCCGTGATTTTGAAAAATTTACTCATAAAAAGGCTTTTATTTTAGGTTAGAAAACAAATCTATTTTTAAAAAGAATTTAGCTAACCTAATTTATTTGTACTGCCGAATGTTCTAAACATTATCACTCAAAAACTATACACCATAATAGTTAATGTGAATAATCGTTTTCGTTAATACAAGAATTTATCTTCTTATTTGAAAATAATAATTCTGCTAAATTGAGTCAGCTAAAAAAACTTGCATCACAAACTGCTATTTATGGTTTAAGCACAATCCTTGGGAGGTTGCTTAATTACCTGTTGGTGCCTTTACATACAAGGGTTTTTAACACTTCAGATTATGGCGTAGTTGGCGAATTATATGCTTACGTTTCTTTTTTTATTGTAATGCTTACCTATGGAATGGAAACAGGTTTTTTCCGTTTCTCTCAAGATGAAACACTAAAAGAAAAAGTATTTCCTACAGCTTTTATTTCCATAAGCATATCGTCTATCATTTTTATGATCGGTATGAGCATGTTTGCGCAACCAATTGCAAATGCTATACGTTACGCTACTCACCCCGAATACATTATTTATTTTTCTCTGATTCTCGGTTTGGATGCTATTGCAAGTATTCCGTTCGCATTACTTCGTCAACAGAATCGACCAATCAAATTTGCGATCGTAAAAAACATCAACATCTTTTCAAATATTTTATTGAACATTTATTTTTTATTGATCTGTCCGTACTTCTTAAAAACATCAGCTATTTCTCTTCCTTTTTATCATCAGGAAATTGGTGTAGCCTATGTGTTTATTTCAAATTTAATATCAAGCATCATTACCCTTCCATTATTATTTACCGAAATAAAACATATTCAAAAAGGTTTCGATCCGGTGCTTTGGAGAAAAATGATGTTGTACGGCTTGCCTTTGCTGGTGGTAGGTTTAGGAGGAATGGTGAATGAAACTTTAGACCGCGCCATTATGAAATATTTATTGCCTTCGGGCGAAGCGGGCATGAGTCAGTTAGGAATTTATTCGGCCAATTATAAATTATCTATTTTGATGAGTTTGTTTATTCAGGCATTCCGATTTGCTGCCGAACCTTTCTTTTTTTCTCATGCAAAAACAACAGATAAAAAAACAATTTACGCTCAGGTGATGGACTATTTTGTAATTATCTGTTTGGGTATTTTTTTATTGGTAACATTATTTATTGATGTGTTCAAATATTTTATCGATACACCCTATTACGAAGGATTAAAAGTTGTTCCGATTTTGCTTCTTGCCAATTTATGTTTGGGAGTATATTATAATCTTTCCATTTGGTATAAACTTTCCGACCAAACAAATAAAGGCGCATTCATTTCATTAATCGGAGCAGGAATTACCATCGTTTTAAATATATGGTGGATACCGATTTTTGGATATATAGGTTCGGCATGGGCAACATTTATTTGTTATTTCAGCATGATGGTGCTTTGTTATTTTATGGGGATGAAATATTATCCTATTCATTATCACGTTAAAAATGTGTTAGGATTTGCGCTTTTTGCATTAACCATTTTTTTAATTGGCACCTTCTTTCGAGATCAATTTTTATTAAGCAACGCCATGCTTTCATATTCAATAAACGCTATACTTTTCGCAATTTTTGGTATTGCAGCATTTGTGTTTTATAAAAAAGATAAATTGCTAACTTCGCCCAATTAATTCACAGATATTTTTGATGGAGATAAAAGTAATAAACAAATCAAATAATTCGCTTCCTGCTTATGAAACTATTCATGCTGCCGGCATGGATTTGAAAGCGTTTCTTGATGAATCTGTTTATCTAAAACCAATGCAACGTCAATTAATCCCGACAGGTGTTTTTATGGAAATTCCTGAAGGTTTTGAAGCTCAAATTCGTCCAAGAAGTGGGTTGGCTTTTAAACATGGAATCACAGTTTTAAATTCTCCGGGAACTGTTGATGCCGATTACAGAGGTGAGGTAAAAGTATTATTGATAAATTTTGGAGAAGACGTTTTTGAAATTAAAAATGGAGAACGCATTGCTCAAATGATTATATCAAAACATGAAAAAGCAAATTGGGTGGAAACTAACCAACTGAATGAAACGATACGTGGTGAAGGTGGTTATGGACATACCGGAAAATGATTTTTGATGTAAGGTTTAAGATTTAAAAAGTTAAAAATAAATTATAAAAGATATGTAGCTAGAGGCTAAAAGCCAATAGCTAACAGCAAATAAAAAATATGAGAATAATCGTTCCAATGGCTGGTATGGGAAAACGTATGAGGCCACATACCTTAACAATTCCAAAACCATTAATTCCTGTTGCAGGAAAACCAATCGTACAAAAAATTATTGAAGATCTTGAAGAGGTTTGCGGTGAAGGCATTGAGGAGGTTGCATACATTATACATCCAAGTTTTGGGAAAGATGTTGAAAATAAATTAGTTGCTGTTGCTGAAAAACTTGGCGCAAAAGGAACCATTTATTATCAGCACGAAGCACTTGGAACTGCTCATGCAATCATGTGTGCAAAAGAATCGCTGGAAGGAAATGTACTTGTTGTTTTTGCCGACACTTTGTTTAAAGCAGGATTTAAACTCGATAGAAGTAAAGATGGAATTATTTGGGTTCAAAAAGTTGATGACCCTAAACCTTTTGGTGTGGTAAAAGTTGATGCCAACAATGTGATTACCGATTTTATTGAGAAGCCACAAAATTTTGTTTCCGATCTAGCAATCATAGGAATCTATTATTTTAAAGACGGTGTTTACCTGCGCAGTGAATTACAATATCTGCTCGATAATGATATTAAAGAAAAAGGTGAATACCAGCTCACCAACGCTTTGGAAAACATGAAACAAAAAGGCTATAAATTTGAGCCAGGAAAAGTGGCTGAGTGGCTTGACTGCGGAAATAAAAATTCTACCGTGTATACCAATTCCCGCATCTTACAATTTATGGTTGATGATAAAATTAAAATGGTTGACGATAGTGTTTCAATACAAAATTCAACTATCATTCAGCCTTCATTTATTGGAAAAAATGTAACGCTTATAAAATCTGTTGTTGGTCCTTATGCATCAATTGGTGAAGGTACCATTATTGAAAATGCCGTTGTCGAAAATTGCATCATTCAAAATAATACCAAAATAAAAAATGCAATTATTGATAATGCCATGATCGGAAGTTTCGTTGAATACACAGGTGAAAAAAAGGATCTTAGTATTGGCGATTACACCACCAATATTTAACTAAACCATTATTTGAAAGCCAAAATCAGTATTAAATTTTTATTCTTTTTGTTTGCATCTCTGATGTTAAGCACCTTTGTTTATGCGCAAAAAACAAAAACTCTCAGCGAATCTGATAGAATAAAATTTGACGCAGCATTTATCAATGCGAACAAAGAAAAACTGATAAACAATCTTGATGAATCCGTAAAATTATTCAAAGTCTGTTTAACTCTTCAGCCCGATAATGCTGCCGTTAACTATATGTTGAGTAAAGTGTATGAAGAAAAGCAATTGTTTGAAGATGCAGAATTATATGCCAAGCGTTCTGTGAATTTTGATGATAATAATATCTGGTATAAAAAACAATTAGCCGAAATTTATATCAAGCAAAAAAAATATGAAAATGCCGCCTTGCTTTACCACGAAATGGCAAAACAAGAAAAGGATATGAACCTGGAAGTTGAAGCTGCATATATGTTTTTACTTGCTCATGAATATAAAAAGGCAATTAAAACTCTTGATAAAATTGAAAGTCAAGTTGGTATAAACGAAGAAATTGTTAAACAAAAAGAACAAATTTATTTGGCTCAAAACAAGTTATCAAAAGCAATTAAGGAAGTTGAAAAACTAATTAATGCTTACCCAAATGAGGCAAAATATTTAGGCATGCTGGCTGATTTGTACATGGCAAATAATAAAGCCGACAAAGCTGTTGAACTTTATCTGCAAGTAATAAAACTGGATTCGCAAAACGGGTTTGCCTACTTTGCATTAGCCGATTATTATTTATCAAAAGGAGATAAAGAACGTTTTTACAGCTGCACGATAGCTGGAATGAAAAGTAAAACAACTGATGTTAAGACGAAGTTAAGCGCAATGGTTTATTTTATTTCTTCAAAAAGTATTGATAATTATTCTAATCGTTGTTATGAGTTAGCACATATTTTTATTGAGGCTAATCCGTTTGAATCAACTTCTTATATTGTTCTTGGCGATTTGTATGAATTGGAAAAAAAATATGATTCAGCACATGTTCAATATTCAAAAGCTGTATCTCTTGAACCTGGAAATATCATGGGTTGGCAACAACTTATCTTTTGCAGTTCAGAATTAAAGAACAATATAAATTTGCAAAAGGATTGTGAAAATGCGCTTGAATATTTTCCAAACGAAGCTGTTTTTTATGTGTACTATTCTGTTGCAAGTATGCAGTTAAAGGATTTTGAGAAGGCCTTTAGAAGTGCTAATAAAGGTATTGAAATTGCTGTCGATCAAAAAGAAATTCTTATTCAGTTATATGCAACATTAGGTGATGCTTGTCATTACTTAAAAAAATATAGCGCCTGCGACTCTGCTTTTGAAGAAGCTTTAAAGCTTGATCCGAAAAACTCTTATGCCTTAAACAACTATGCCTATTTTTTGAGTTTACGAAATACCGAATTAGATAAAGCTGAGCAGTTGTCAAAATTATCGATGGACATTGAGCCTGAAAACTCTTCTTATATGGACACTTATGGTTGGATATTGTACCAGAAAAAAGAGTATGTAAAAGCAAAAGAGTACATCGAAAAATCTTTAGCCATTACCCCAAACAGTGCCGAAGTAATTGAGCATCTTGGCGACATTCAATATAAACTTAACCAAAAAGATGAGGCGTTTAAAAACTGGAAACGAGCAAAAGAACTTGGTAGCAGCGGTGAATTTCTTGATAAAAAGATAAATGATGGAAAGCTGTATGAATAGAAATATTTTTTTACTTCTTTTTGTAGCTTCATTAATTTTGAGTGTTGGTTGTAAAAGCAAAAAAGCAATCACAGCAGCTCCAAAACCAACAGAAGTGATCAAACCTTCTTCAGCAGAACTCCTGTTAAAAAAATTAAAGAATAACGAAAACAGTTTCAATTATTTCTCTGCAAAAGGTGAAGTTTCATACACAGAAAAAAACTCTGAACAAAATTTTGACATTTCCATCATCATGGAAAAAGACAAATACATTTTAATGAGTGTTACTGTATTATTTGGCATTGAGGCAGCGCGAATAAAAATCACAAATGATTCTGTTATTATCCTCGACAGACTGCACCGTAAATGCGTCATAGCCGATTATAATTATCTCAAAAAAACATCAAATGTTGATCTTCATTTAAAACAATTGCAACAAATAATTATCGGAAATCCGGCTTTCGATCAAAATGAAAAGCAAAGTATTATTGATACAGTTTTATCAAAAATTATCATATCCACTCTTCTTAATTCTCAAAAACAAACTTCATTTTACAATTCCTCTTTAATGCTTACAAAAAACATTTTAGAAGATAAAAATGTAAACAGACAATTTACTGTGGAGTATTCAAATCCATACACTCATTTGAATAATGCATACCCTTCGAACGTGAATATCAACATCAGGGCAGAAAAAAATATTGACTGTAAGTTTAAGCTGAGCAATTTTGTATTCGAGAAAAAGAAAGAATCATTATTCAGCATTCCGGGCAATTATGAAGTTATTAAACCTTAAAATATTTTTAACAGCAAGCATTTTGGTGCTTACTGTATTTTCGTTTGCCCAACAAACACCTAACCAGCGTAAAGACTTAGAGCAAAAAAGAAAAGAACTTGTTGCTAAAATTCAGGATACCAAAAAAGTTCTGGAAGAAACCAGAAGCCAGAAAAGCAATTCTCTAAAACATCTAAAAGCAATATCAAGTCAGATACGTACACGTGAAAATATTATCAATAACGTATTACAGCAAATTGCATTCATTACAGCACAAATAAACTTTGAGCAGGATACCATCACCAAACTTAAAAGTGACCTTTTTATATTAAAAGATGAATACGCGAAAAATATTTTAGGTGCATACAAGGCCCGAAATGTATACGATAAAATGATGTTTATCTTTTCGTCTCAAAGCTTTAATCAGGCAATCAAACGTATTCAATACCTCAATCAATACAGCGATTATAGAAGGCATCAGGCTGAGTTGATCATCAAAAAACAAAATGAACTAATTGAGCAACTCAATTCATTGCTTGCTAAAAAACGCGAAAAACTTGAACTCATCAACATGAAAGAAGATGAGAAAAAAGAATTGGAAGGAGATAAAAAAGAAGAAGGAGAAGTGCTCACTGTTTTGCAGAAAAAAGAAAAAGAGTTGAGAAAACAATTGGCAGAAAATGAAAAAGCTGCAAAGAAATTAAACAAAGCAATTGAAGAAATGATTGCTCATGAAATTGCCGAAGCAAGAAGAAAAGAAGAGGAAGCTCATAGGCGTGAAGAGGCTGCAAGACTAGCAGCAATACCCAAAGGAACAATTGCACCTCCTGCGAAAAAAGAAACGCCAAAACCTGCAACTGCCGAAAAAGAAATGTACCTCACACCTGAGGCATTAAAAATATCAAATGATTTTGAAGGCAATAAAAACAATTTGCCTTGGCCTGTTGAAAAAGGATATATCACTGAACTTTTCGGGCAACATGCTCATCCTACTTTAAAAGGTGTAATGGTAAACAGCAATGGGGTTGATATTGCCACACAGTCTGGAGCAAGTGTAAGGTGTGTGTTTAAAGGAACGGTTGCCGCAGTGTTTTCCGTGCCCGGAATGGGAAAAATTGTATTGGTAAGCCATGGAAAATATTTTACCGCTTATGCTAAACTAGCATCTGTAAATGCAGGAATAGAAAAAGGAAAACAACTAAACATGAAAGATGCGATTGGCACGGTGATGACAGATGAAGAACAGGACGTTACCGAAGTGCATTTTGAAGTTTGGAATATGGATAAGAAAATTGATCCACAATTGTGGCTGAAGGATTAATATTCTTTGTCACTTCGAGTTTATCGAGAAGCTTCGATACCAAAACCATTTCATATGTTTCGATTAAATCAACATGACAACGCATTATTCGCTATAACAAAATAACTGCTACCGAAACCACACTTATCAATACCCAAAGCGCCACACCTTGAAGCAACGGTTTTACACCTACACTTTTTATGGCATCAATAGAAAGTCCGGCACCAATAAGGAAAAGCGTTACCGTTAATCCTTTTTTTGCAAGTAAAACAAGAAGTGAATATTGAGTATCATATTCAGGAAAATACGTTCCTATACACATTGCCAAAATATAAAATCCTATAAAATAAGGAATAGAAATTTTCTTTGTTTCACCTTTCGAAAACAATACCGTAATAATTGAAAGAGGGATAATCCACAAAGCTCTTTCTAATTTAATGGTGGTTGCAATTTGCAATGCATCGTGCCCGTATTTTGCTGATGCTCCAACAACCGAACTGGTATCGTGAATGGCAATAGCACACCATAACCCGAATTGTTGTTGCGATAAATTTAGCCATTGTCCTATGGTTGGAAAAATTAATAATGCAACAGAATTTAAAATAAAAACTGTTCCCAAAGCAACACTCATTTGCTTTGCATCAGCATTTACAATTGGTGATACCGCGGCTATAGCGCTTCCACCACAAATAGCTGTTCCGCTTGAAATAAGAAAAGATGTTTTGCCGTCAACTTTCATCCACTTTCCAATTAACCACCCAAACAACAATGTGAGCGTGATTGAAAAAAAAGTAAACAGTAATCCGCTTTTGCCTGCTTCAATTGCATGATGAATATTCATTCCAAAACCTAAACCAATAACAGAAAATTTAAGCAGCCAACTTGTAGCTTTCTGATTAAATTGAATAAACGGATGACCTATTGTTTGTGCAATAATAAATCCGATCAATAATGCTAAAGGTGTGTCAATAAAGGGTGTGAAGCAGCAAATGATTGCTACAATAAAAATAATTTTTTTAACGAGAGAAGAAATTTGAACCGACATTTATTCTTACAAGACTATATCAAAATGGTTAATAATGCTGAATATTTTTCACTAGCGAACTTTGCGATATATTTTTCTTTGCGAGCTTAGCGATTAATTTTCTTTACCGCAAAGGCGCTATGTTTTACGCAAAGATCGCAATGATGTTCTGTTTAAATCGATGTCAATTTCAGTTCAATACAAGACTAAAGAATTAATTATTTAAAATAGCGTATAACTTTGTGTGCTTTGTGAAAACCTTCGTGCACTTTGTGTTTAAAATTTTACCACAAAGCTCACTAAAAAAAGCACTAAGGGCACCATTAAATTATATTATCCATTTCTTTTTTTAGCTCTGTTTCTTTCAACACCTCGGTTACGTGTTTTTGTTTTCGGTGGATTTTTTTTATGTGAACCTCCTAAATTAATTTTTTGGTTTTTTAGTTTTTTCTCTTGAACCACATCAACAGTTTTTTTCTTTGCAACAGCTTTCAAATAATTTTTTCCGGTGGTAATTGGTTTTTCAAATTCAGAAAAAACTTTCGATACTTCTATTTCTTTTGGTAGTTTTTCTATGGGGATTTTTATCTTCATCAACTCTTCAATTGCATCAAAATATTCTTCTTCAATTTTATTGATGAATGTGATGGCAGCACCAATTTTACCTGCTCTTCCCGTTCTTCCAATTCGGTGAATATAATCTCCTGAAATATCGGGAGTATCAAAATTTATGACATGTGTAACATCCGAAATATCCAAACCACGAGCAGCCACATCAGTTGCAATTAATACCATGCTTTTTCCTGATGCAAATTTTTCGAGTGCAGCAAAACGATTGTTCTGAGAATTTCGTGAATGAATCACTCCAACTTCTTCAGGAAATTTTTTTTCGAGTTGCTCAAATAATCTATCGGCTTGTTTGATGGTTGATGCAAACACCAATACTTTCGTCATCGTAGTATCTGTTTTGAGGAGATTTTCGAGGAGATTTAATTTAGTAACAAAGTTTGGGACGTGATAGGCTTTTTGAATAATCTTTTCGAGAGGCGTGCCATGAGCTGCAATTTCAATTTTTATTGGGTTGTTAAAAAATTGCGTAAATATTTTTTCTACTTCGCGGGTAAGTGTTGCCGAAAATAAAATGTTTTGTCTTTTCTTAGGCAGCAAATCTAAAATCATTGTAAGCTGTGCTCGAAACTCTTGTTCCAACATTTCATCCACTTCATCGATTACCAATTTTTGAATTGAAGTTAGTTTCAATGAACCGATGGAAGCCAGGTCAATCAACCTTCCGGGAGTTGCCACCAAAATATCTAAACCATTAAACACCAACTTTTTTTGTGTGTTAATATTTGTTCCGCCATAAATTCCGCCAACTCTCACCGTCATATATTTTGTGAGCTTTTCAATTTCAGCAATTACCTGTGTAACCAATTCTCGTGTTGGCACTAAAATTAAAACCCTTGGATTTTTTTGTTCTGAGAATTTTAACAAACGCAAAATAGGAAGCAAGTACGCAAAAGTTTTTCCTGTACCGGTTTGTGCAATTCCCACCACATCTCTGCCCGACATGACTATTGGAACAGATTGAGCTTGAATAGGTGATGGATTTATAAACTCCAGTTCTGTTAATGCTCTAAGGATTGGAGTGTTGAGGTTTAGTTCTTCGAATGTCAAAATAATATTTTAAAGTATCGTGGATAAAGATTGCGAAGTTAAGCAACTTCAGTTAACCTTATAAAAACCTTTTCCTTTACTTTCGCATTTACAATTTATGAGTAA
>CAIUEQ010000009.1 GCA_903898215.1 uncultured Bacteroidota bacterium
AGAGGGAATGTATTTTGTGATGGTAAATAACAAAGCTTATAAGTTTGTTAAAACGGATAAGTAAAATATTCTATTCTAAAATCACCATACCTTTCAACACAATATTCTTTTATATTTGTTGTTCAAATTATAAACTGCCAATAGCCATCCCGATAGCTATCGGGAGCTAAAAGCCAACAGCTAAAAACAAAAAAATGAACATACGCGATTTACTAAAAGAAAGAATTTTAATTATTGATGGTGCAATGGGCACCATGATACAAAGGCATAAGCTGGAGGAAAAAGATTTCCGCAATGAAGCTTTAAAGGATCATCCCGGTTCTTTAAAAGGAAACAATGATTTGCTTTCAATTACTCGCCCAGATGTAATCAAAGATATTCACCGCTTATATTTTGAAGCCGGTGCAGATATTATTGAAACCAATACTTTTAGCGGAACAACAATTTCTCAAGCCGATTATCATTTAGAATATTTGGTAGATGACATCAACTTTTTTTCAGCAAAAATTGCACGTGAAGTTGCTGATGAAATGACTGCAAAAACTCCTGACAAACCTCGATTTGTTGCTGGTTCAATGGGGCCAACAACAAAGTTGGCATCAATGTCGCCCGATGTAAATAATCCAGGCTTTCGTTCAATTTCATTTGATGAATTGGTGGTTGCATTTAAACAACAAGCTCGTGCATTAATTAATGGTGGAGCTGATTTACTTTTATTAGAAACCGTTACAGATACACTTAATTTAAAAGCTGGATTATTTGCCATTGAAGAGTTATTTGAAGAGATTGGAAAAACATATCCGATAATGGTTTCGGGAACAATTACCGATGCAAGCGGACGAACACTTTCAGGTCAAACTACAGAAGCATTTTTAATTTCAGTTCAGCACGTTCTATTGTTAAGTGTTGGATTAAATTGTGCTATGGGTGCTGAAGCATTGCGTCCTTATTTGCAAATAATGGCAGCAAAATCTACGTGCTTTGTAAGTGCTTATCCAAATGCAGGTTTGCCAAATGAGATGGGACAATATGATGAAAGTCCGGCAGCTATGGCTAAGCAAGTGGAAGAATTTTGTAAAGAAGGATTGGTAAATATTTTAGGCGGATGTTGCGGAACAACTCCTGAACATATTAAAGCAATTGCTGATGTTGCTGCTAAGTATAAGCCGAGAAAAGTTGGTACAAATAGCTACTAGCTTTTAGCTTCTAGCCTCTAGCCTCTAGCCTTTAGTAACAACATAAATATAGATTAACTAACAACAAATGCTAGCAGCTAAAAGCTAACAGCCAATAGCCAGCAGCTAGCCTCTAGCATTTAGTAACAACATAAATATAGATTAACTAACAACAATCGCTAACAGCTAACAGCCAAAAGCCAGCAGCTAAAAGCTAACAGCCAATTATGGATATTCAATACATCATCGTAACAATCATTATTGCACTATCGGTTGCATTTGTAATTCGTACAATTTACAAAAGTGCCAAAGGACATTCGTGCGAATCGGGTGATTGTAAGCATGTCACAAAAACAGTAAAGAAAGTTTAGCAGCAATTTCATACATTGCTCGTCAAATATTTTAAACTTGAACATCTCATCTCTATTCAGAAAAAAAACCGTTAAACATATTCTTGCCGAATTGGAACGCAACAACAATTCCGGTGAACATCAACTTAAAAAAACGCTTAACCTTCGCGATATAACTGCTCTCGGAATTGCTGCAATTATCGGAGCAGGTATTTTTAGCACCATCGGAAATGCAAGTGCTGATGGTGGGCCGGCAGTTATTTTTCTTTTTCTATTTATTGCTTTCGCATGTTCATTCTCTGCAATGTGTTATGCAGAGTTTGCTTCAAGCATTCCTGTTTCAGGGAGCGCTTATACTTATGCGTATGCCTCGTTTGGTGAAATAGTAGCATGGATAATTGGTTGGGCATTGATTGTTGAATATGCAATTGGAAATATTGTGGTGGCTATTTCATGGAGCGATTATTTTACAGGTTTATTGGATGGTTTGCACATGCATGTTCCCGAATATTTTAGCATGGATTTTCTTTCGGCAAAACGCGGGTATGCTGAAGTGTTAAATTTATTTTCATCCGGACAAACATTTCAATCGCTTACACATTCACAACAAGAAGCATTTACTGCATGGCAAAATGCTCCCGAAATATTGGGACTTAAGGTTGTGCTCGATATTCCGGCATTGGCAATTGTTCTTGCCATTACTGCATTAATTTATCGCGGTGTTCACGAAACAAAAACTGTTGGAAATATTTTTGTCGGATTAAAATTAATAGTGATCGCATTGGTAATTGTTGTTGGTGCATTTTATGTAAACCCTGATAATTGGTCGCCATTTGCACCAAACGGAATGAGTGGAGTTTTGCGTGGAGTGGCTTCAGTTTTTTTTGCATACATCGGTTTTGATGCACTCGCAACAACTGCCGAAGAATGTAAAGATCCAAAAAGAGATCTTCCAAAAGCAATGATGGCTTCGTTAATAATTTGTTCAGTATTATATATTTTAATTGCACTCACATTAACAGGAATGATAAGTTATAAAGAACTTGGTGTAGGTGATCCGTTAGCTTTCGTGTTTGAAAAATTGCATGTAAGTTGGATGAGTGGAATAGTGGCGGTTAGCGCAGTAATTGCAATGGCAAGCGTATTGCTGGTTTTTCAAATGGGACAACCACGAATTTGGATGAGCATGAGTCGTGATGGTTTGCTTCCAAAAAAATTCTCAGCCATTCATCCTAAATATAAAACACCCTGGTTCTCTACAATTATTACTGCAGTGATGGTTGCAGTGCCGGCTTTGTTCATGAACTTAAAAGAAGTAACTGATCTTTCTAGCATCGGAACTTTGTTTGCATTTGTAGTTGTTTGTGCCGGAGTGATTAGAATGGAAAGTCATAAAAACGAATTTCATGTTGGATTCAGAGTTCCCTATATCAATGGAAAATATATAGTTCCTTTCTTATTTATTTTTTCATTTATCGCATTGTATTTTTTGCGAACTGAAATTTTTATTAACTTTTTTAAAGGAGAAAATATTTCACAAACATTTCCAACTTGGCTATTTATTATTTTAGCTTTTGTAATGAGTGTGATGACCTTTCTTAAAAATTATTCATTAATTCCTGTAATGGGTTTGCTCAGTAATTTTTATTTAATGAGTGAGCTTGGAATAAGTAATTGGCTTTGGTTTACCATTTGGTTACTCTTTGGTTTATGTATTTATTTTTTATACGGAATGAAACATAGTAAGCTTATCAAACAAATGATCCCAACTAGCAATTAACTATAATTTAATTTCGCATTTAATTAACTGCAATAATATAATTGTTATGTTGCGTTAATATTCTTGCCGTTAATCTATCCAATGAAAAAAATATTCCTATTCATTTTTGTTTTGTCAAGCATTGTTTCTTTTGCTCAACAAAAAAAAATAACCATTAGTGGAAAAATAAAAGATGCTTCAACAGGAGAAGATCTTATTGGCGGAATGTTATTTGTTCAGGAGCTGAAAACAGGTGTGCAAACAAATACTTATGGTTTTTATTCTTTAAGTATTCCCGCTGGAAAATACACGTTAATATATTCCTATATTGGTTATGATAAAATTGAAAAAAAGATAGACCTCTCTTCAAACCAAACCATCAATATTGAATTAAAAGAATCAAAAACTGAATTAAATGAAGTGGTGGTAACTGCTGATAAACCTGATGCAAAAAACGTTCAGCAAAATAAAATGAGCGTGATAAAAATTGATATCAAAGACATCAAAAATATTCCATTATTATTAGGTGAATTAGATATCATTAAAGTATTGCAATTATTGCCGGGCATACAACAAGCAGGTGATGGAAGCACTTTGTTTACAGTTCGCGGTGGCAATGTTGATCAGAATTTAATTTTGTTGGATGAAGCGGTTGTTTATAATCCTTCACATGTGGCTGGATTTTTCTCAGTGTTCAATGGTGATGCTATCAAAGATTTTGAAATTTATAAAGGAGGCATTCCTGCAAATTATGGTGGCCGACTTTCATCTGTTCTTGATGTGAGAATGAAAGATGGAAACTCAAAACAATATGGTGTGTCGGGAGGCATTGGTATTCTTTCTTCACGATTAACTTTTGAAGGTCCCATTCAAAAAGGGAAAAGCTCATTTATGATTTCGGGACGTAGAAGTTATTTCGATTTGTTTTTCCCACTATCAACATCAATTCCTAGTGGAGCTTCAGCTTATTTTTATGACCTAAATGTAAAATTGAATTATGAATTTAGTGCAAAAGATCGTCTTTACCTTTCGGGTTATTTTGGTCGCGATGCATTGAGTTTTGGTTCATCATCATCATTAACATTTGGTACAAGTTGGGGAAATGCAAGTGGAACGCTAAGGTGGAATCACGTTTTTAACAATAAATTATTTATGAATGCAAGTTTGCTTTATAGTAATTACGATTATAATTATCAGATCGATCTATCAGCAACAAATAATTTTTCGCGTATAAATTACATCACTGATTTTGGTGGTAAAGTTGATTTCAGTTATTACATCTCACCAAAAAGTATTTTAAAATTTGGTTTTACTGAAACGAATCATATTTATGAACCCGGTAAAAGAGTGCCTGTAACAAGCACATCAAATGTGATAGAAGTTGATTTGCCATTGAAAAATGCAATTGAACAAGGGTATTATGTAAGTCATAAAATGGATGTTTCAAATAGACTGAATATTGAATACGGATTACGCACATCTATTTTCTCAAATTATGGTGGAAGGACATTTGGTTATCAAACTGGTGCACCAACTTATATTGATAATGGACGTGTAAATTCTTCAATAATTACTGATACAATCAATCATTCAAGCAATCAGATTTATCATACCAGTTATGGCATAGAGCCAAGGTTAAATTTTGCTTATCAAATTAATTCACGAAGTTCAATCAAGGCATCTTATAATAGAATGTATCAATACATGAGTTTGATACAAAATATTACTGCCAGTATTGGTCAAGAGTTTTGGACACCTTCAGATAATTATATCAAACCTCAATATGCCGATCAAGTTGCCTTCGGATATTTCAGAAACTTTAAAGAAAATACTATTGAAGCATCGGCAGAAGTATATTACAAACGATTGCAAAACACTGTTGAGTTAAAAGATAATGCCATCATCGATTTTAATGAAGCCATCGAATCGCAGGTTGTTGCCGGACAAGGAAGAGCTTACGGACTAGAATTATTTTTAAGAAAACAACGTGGCAAAACTACAGGATGGGTTGGCTATACTTTATCAAAATCAGAACGACAAGCTGATGGCGTGAATAATGGAATTTGGTATCCTTTCAGATACGACAGAACAAATTATTTAACGGTTGTGCTTTCGCAAGTGTTAAGTAAAAGAGTAACTATTTCGGGCAATTTTATTTATGGAACAGGTGAAGCTTTTACTATTCCAATCGGACGTTATCAATTATTTGATGCAAGTCAGCCTCAAGTAATTTTATATGGAACACGAAACAGCGCAAGATATCCTGCATACAACCGAATGGATATTTCGCTTACCCTTGGCAGAAAACAAATTCCCGGAAAAGTATATAAAAATAAAAGTGAATGGATCTTTGCCATCTATAATGTGTATGGATATAAAAATGCTTATACCATCGATTATGAAATGACCAATGGTGTTCCAACTGCTTATAAATATTATCTTTTCACATACGTGCCATCCATCACTTATAATTTTAAATTTTAAAAGGCATGAAAAAAATGATCAAAGCAATTTTTGTTTTAAGTGCAATTTTATTTCTTGTTGAATGTAAGCAAGAAATAAAATTAGACCTTCCAAATAACGGGCAAGTGCTGATTGTACAAGGAGAGATCTCCACTCAAAAAGATACCTCGTATGTAAAACTTTCGCAAACCGTTTCCTATTATTCAACTGATATAATACCAACAATCAATAATGCTGATGTAAGAGTAAATGGCATTTTGTTCAAGTCAAAAGGAAACGGAATTTTTATGCCAGATACACCTTATGTTGGAGTAATTAATACCGTTTATAACTTAATAATAAACTATAACGGTTCAACTTATACTTCATCAACTTTACTCGATGAGATGTTTGATATTGATCGTGTTGATTCTGTTTTTTATCCAGCAGGAGGCAGTGGTCCAGGTGGACCAGGTGGTGGTGGTCCTGGTGGTGGCGGACGAAAAGAAGGTTATGCTGTGCAGTTTTTCTGGACCGATACTCGAACACCTCCAAAATATACATACATGAGAATAGGAAGAACCACTCTTGAAATTTTGCAAGATTCATTTCTAAGAAATATTGTTTTGATGGATAACAGTGTGACAAAATTAAACACCCAAATATCACGAGAACTTCCAAGACATTATCCCCATGGTGACACAGTAACAGCCATTTTAAAATCGTGTGATAAGAACATGTATTATTTTTTACAGGCTTATCAAATGCAAACTTCAAATGCTCCCGGACCGTTTCAAATACCACCGGCAAATCTCCCAACTAATATTATAGGAGGGGCGGTAGGTTATTTTTCTGCCTGTGATGTACGAAGTTTTAGAAAAGGACTTTAATCTTTTTATTCCTTCAATCTCAGTAACTTGGGTTTTTATAAAAACTTCATTCCTGTTTTTCTGTTCAGATTTTTAGCAATATTCCTGATTACAAATTGTTAACTTGTCTTTAAAATTTTGTTAACTATTTTTGTCGTTTGTATAGGACTATTCTTCACAAGAATTTTATTAAGGGACCTAAAAATAGTTATGATTAAAAAGTATTTCCTCGCATTTATTATTCTTTTTTTTACAATAATTGGTTTTGCGCAAACTAAAAAGCACACAATAAGCGGAACAATAACAGATTCAAAATCTGGTGAAGAATTGATTGGCGCAAGTATTTATGTTGAAGAACTTAAAACGGGTGTGGTAACAAATTCATACGGTTTTTATTCTTTGAGTTTACCCTCCGGAAAATACAACATCATTTTTTCATATACAGGTTTCGATATTCAAAAAAAGCAAATCGATTTTTCATCAGATCAAAAAATGAATATCGAATTGATTGAAAAAAATAAGCAGTTGAAAGAAGTTGTAGTTAGCGCAGATAAACCTGATAATAGAAATGTGCAGCAAACAAAAATGAGTGTGGTGAAACTTGATATTAAAGAGATAAAGAAGATTCCTTTATTACTTGGAGAAGTTGATATCATTAAAGCCATTCAACTTTTGCCGGGAATACAATCAGCCGGTGATGGAAATACTTTGTTTACTGTGCGTGGTGGAAATATTGATCATAATTTAGTTTTATTGGATGAAGCAGTTGTGTATAATCCTTCACATGTGCTAGGTTTTTTCTCAGTATTTAATGGAGATGCCATTAAAGATTTTGAAATATACAAAGGAGGAATTCCTGCTGAATATGGAGGCAGGTTAGCTTCTGTTTTGGATGTAAGAATGAAAGATGGAAATAGTAAAGCATACAATGTGTCGGGAGGAATTGGAATTCTTTCATCAAGATTAACAGTTGAAGGTCCAATTGTGAAAGATAAAAGTTCATTTATTATTTCAGGAAGAAGAAGTTATTTTGATGTTTTTTTTCCATTTAGCAGTCAGTTAAAAGATGTGACTTCTTATTTCGGTGACCTTAATGTAAAAATGAATTTTAAACTCGGTGATAAAGATAAACTATTTGTTTCGGGTTATATGGGAAGAGATAAAATTGGTTTGAATTCGTTGTTAGGTTTTGGATGGGGAAATTACACTGCTACCGGAAGATGGAATCACATTTTTAACAGCAGATTATTTTCAAACACGAGCGCAATTTTTAGTCAATATGATTACAATTTCGACCTCAATATTTCTGATAATTTGAATTTTACACGAGCAAATAAAATCACCGATTATACATTGAAACAAGACATGAATTATTTTTTCTCACCAAAAAGTAATTTAAAATTCGGTGGTTCTGCAACCTATCATATTTATGAGCCTGGAAGCATTGTTCCTATCACTAATCAATCAGCAATTACTCCAGGATATTTACCTAAAAAATATGCGCTTGATTATGGTGCTTATGCAAGTCATAAATATAATTTAACTCATCGACTTTTTGTGGAGTACGGTGCCAGATTTTCTGTTTTTCAAAACCTAGGTTCATCAAGTGTAAATCAATATGCTAATGGCATTCCAAATTATTTTGAGAATAGTCAAATTGCCTATTCAGCAATAACAGGCACAACAAATTATAATTCAGGAACAATTTACAATACCAATTTTGGTTTTGAACCACGCTTTAATGCAACTTATTTATTGGATGAAACAAGCTCTTTAAAATTCTCTTATAACAGGATGTATCAATATATGCACCTGATTCAAAATACTACATTCAGTACAGGACAAGAATTCTGGACTCCAACTGATAAATATATTAAACCTCAAATGGCTGATCAGATTGCCGCAGGATATTTCAGAAATTTTATGGATAATGTGGTTGAATTTTCTGCCGAGATTTATTACAAGTGGATGGCAAATACTGTTGAGATAAAAGACAATGCCAACCTTCAATTTAATAATCATATCGAAACTGAAATTGTGGAAGGAAAAGGAAGGTCTTATGGGATTGAACTTTTTGTAAGAAAGCAAACTGGTAAAACAACCGGATGGTTAAGTTATACTTTATCAAAATCTGAACGACAAGCCGATGGAATAAATAATGGAAATTGGTATTCGTATCGTTTTGACAGAACTCATTACCTCACATTTGTTTTAACTCAGGAGTTATCAAAAAGAGTAAATGTTTCAGCCAATTTTATTTACGCAACAGGTGATGCATTCACACCTACTTTATCAACTTATAATGTTGTTGGTACAACACAAGTTTTATACGGAGACCGAAACAGTGCACGTGTTGCTGATTACAATCGTTTAGATGTTTCTTTAACATTGCTTCAAAAGAAAAGTGAGGCTAAACCTTTATGGATGTTTACTAAACGGAAATTCGAAGGCAGTTGGGTTTTCTCAATATTTAATGCTTATGGAAGACATAATACTTTTACATATTCTCCAAGTGTTAATTCAACAACCGGGCAAAATGAAGTATTGAAATATTATTTATTTGGAGTGGTTCCCGCTATCACTTATAATTTTAAATTTTAAGACATGAAGAAGATTTTATATTTTATATTTTTTGCGACAATTATTTTTATGTCTGCTTGCTCTGAAGTGGTAACGGTTGATATTCCGCAATCAGCTGATAAATTAGTGGTGGAAGGATATGTTTCTACCGAAACTGATAGTTCCTATATCATGCTTAGTAAAACAGTTTCCTATTATTCTCTCGCTAAAATTCCTCAAGTAAATGATGCGTTTGTTAAAGTAAATGCTGATACTTTTTTTAATGTAGGATTTGGATATTATAAACCACGATCGCCCTATAAAGGTATTCCTAATGTAACGTACAATTTAGCGGTGGCTTATCAAGGAGTAACTTATAAATCTGTTTCAACACTTCAACCTCTTATTAAAATTGATACTTTATTTAAAATCATACATCATGATAAAGAACTTATTGCTCCT
>CAIUEQ010000010.1 GCA_903898215.1 uncultured Bacteroidota bacterium
TATTGCCAGTTTAGGTTGGGGAAATTATGAAGCTCAACTTATTGTAACCACAGGTGGTGGATGTACAACAACATCGTTACCAAAAACTATAAAAGTTCATTCAACTCCTGTTGCCGAGTTTACTGCAAATCCTTGGTTAACCACAGTGGCAAAACCTTATTTCGATTTTACCAATAAATCAATTTCACCTGATGGTGCGAGCATGCATTATTTCTGGAATTTTGGGCCTGAAGGTTTACTAGGTTCTGATCGCTCTTCACAGGAAAAAGATCCTCAAGGCATCGGTTACTCAATTGAAGGATACAAGTTTATTAAACTGCGTGCTACAACTGAATATGGTTGCTGGGATACCATTAGCTATGGCGTTAAAATTGATCCGGATATTACTGTATTTATTCCAAATGCATTTCATCCGCATTCAACAGGTGATGGTGTTCCTTGTCCTGATGGAACCCCTGATTGTAACGCACGATTTAAACTTTCGGCAAGTGGCTTCTTAGTAATTGAGATTTACATTTTTAACCGTTGGGGACAACAAGTATATTTTAGCAATGATGCTCAAGAAGGATGGAATGGAAATATGGATGGCAAACCTGATGGTGAAGGAATTCCTTGCCAGCAAGATGTATACATTTATCAAGTTAATGCAACATCATTTAGTGGTAAAGTATATAAATATTCAGGTTCAATAACCCTACTCAGGTAAAACAGATTTTCAATTTTAAACTTTCCTCAATTTTTTTTACAACAATCAGTTGTCTTCTTATTCATATTCAAATTTTTTTTTCTATTTTTCAAATCAATTGAAAAACAATTTTACATACCTCCTGATATTTATTTTATCGATGATAATTTACCCTACAAAGGGATCGATTATTAGTGGTCATATTTTTAATGATAAAAATGAACCATTAAGTTTCACCAACATATTTATCAAAGGAAAAAATATTGGAACAACGAGCAATGGAAATGGATATTATGAAATAAAACTTGATGCAGGTACCTATGAAATTATTTTCCAATACATAGGTTACATTGTTAAAACAGAACAAATCGAATTAAAGAATGAAGAGACAAAAGTGTTAGATATTACTCTTCACTTGCAGTCCTATTCATTAGCCGAAGTAAATGTGAATGCAAGTGCTGAAGATCCTGCTTATCCAATCATGCGACAGGCAATTGCCATGCGAAAAGTTTATCTGTTTGAGCCTAAAGAATATAATTGTAATGTGTATTTAAAAGGAATGCAACGATTAACAACTGTTCCAAAACGTATAGTTCTTTTTAAAGTTCCGGCTGAAATAAAACCCGGAATTATTTATTTATCTGAATCACTTTCGGAGCTAAGTTATCAGCAACCTGACAAAATAAAAGAGCGAATGATTAGCAGTAAAGTTAGCGGTTCAAATAAAGCTTTTAGTTTTAATCGTGCAGGAGCAATTAAATTTAATTTGTACGAAAATAATATCAATGCTTTTGATATTAGTGAACGTGGTTTTATTTCTCCGTTGGCAACAAATGCTTTCTTGTATTATAAATTTAAATTAGAAGGAGAAAGCAAAGAAAACGGTCTAACAATTTTTAAGATTCAAATTATTCCAATAAGAAATAATGACCCAGTTTTTAGAGGGCATATTTATATTATAAAGGACAGTTGGCGTTTACAAAGTACCGATCTGCTCATCAACAAATCAGCTGGAATTGAGTTTGTAGATACGCTATATATCAAACAAGTTTATGCCCAACAAGATGGCGGTGTTTGGATGCCGGTTTCACAACGATTTATTTTTGAACTCGATATTTTGGGGTTTAGAGGTAATGGATATTTTGTTGCCTTGTATTCAAAATACAAAGTAAACTCAATGTATCCTTCAACATTTTACAATAAGCAACAACTACAAATTATAAAGAGTGAAAAAGTTCCAGAAACAAAAAAAGTTGCCAGAGTAAAAGTTAACAGAAAATATGAAACTGATTCATCAATGTTTTCTAAAAAATATTTTAACAATGAAGTTTTATTAATTGATAAAAAAGCAAATAAAACAGATGATTCAATATGGAATGCTGTTCGCCCTGTTCATTTAACGGATGAAGAAAAAATTGATTATAAACAAAAAGATAGTGAGGAAGTAATACATGATTCGAAACCCTATAAAGATTCTATTGATTCAATAAATAATAAAATAAATTGGTCGGGATTATTGTTATCAGGATATAGTTACAGGAACAGTTTTAAGAAAACATCATTTTACTTTACTCCTCCACTTTCAGTATTGCAATTTAACACGGTTGAAGGTTTTGTATTTAATCCTCGAATAAATATCTCAAAAGAATTTGAAGAAAAACGATACTTTAATATTACACCAAATTTAAGATATGGTTTCTCCTCAAATAAATTTTATGCAAAACTTAATACAAGTTACCGAACAAACGCAATCATGCATACAATATGGGGAGCAAGTGGTGGTTGGTTTATAAATCAATTTAATGATGCCACTCCAATCTCTTCAGCTATCAACTCTATTTATTCATTATTTGCTGAACAAAATTTCATGAAATTATATGAGAAAAAATATTTGAATCTTTCTTATTCATCAGACATCATTAATGGTGTGAATTTAAACACATCTGTTGAATATGCTCAAAGAAGTGCTTTAGTAAACACAACAAATTACACTTTTAATAATATTCCGAATCGAGTTTACACTTCTAACATTCCGATAAACAACGAAATTTCAAACACGAATTTCTCAACTAATAATGCTTTAAAACTGAGTATTAATTTCAATTTTGTTTTTGCACAAAAATATATTTCTCGACCTGATCGCAGGTATAATTTCGGTTCAAAATATCCTGAACTGAATATTGGATACACTAAAGGAATCAATGCTTTTGGCAGCTCTGTTGATTATGACAAAATCACAGAAAGTGTTACATACGATCTGGATTTAAAAATGTTTGGAGCAAGTTATTTTGAAATTAAAAGTGGGCAATTCTTAAACAACAGGAATCTTTATTTTATGGATTACAATCATTTTAATAGTAATCAAACTATTATTTTCTCTAATGATTTTCAACTGCTCGATTATTATTTTTACAGCACAAAACAATCGTATATCGAAGGCCATTTCAATCATCATTTTAATGGTTTTATCCTAAATAAATTTCCATTACTACGTAAACTCAAATGGCAGGAAGTATTTACACTGAACTATCTCAAAACTTCAACATCACCAAATTATATTGAGCTTGGTGCAGGGATAGAACATATTTTTAAATTTATGCGTATCGATTTTTTTACTTCATTTGAAAATGGAAATCGAATGCGAAACGGTATTGTTTTGGGCTTTGGATTTTAGATAAAAACAAAGCAATAAAAAAGAGCTCCAAAAAGCTCTTTTTAAATTAGATTACAATTCTCGAATTATTAAACTGACCATTCGTCTGTAAAAGTTTTCTTAGGATTTACACACATCACAGGAGCTTTTGTTGAGCGGTTAACAACTTGTTGAGCATATGACCCGATAATATATTCGCTCAAATTTTTATCTTCCTGCTGCGTCATAATCATGATCAAGTCTGCATTAATTTCTTCGGAATATTTTATAGTTTCCAATGCGAAATTATCATCTGCATCTTCAATTATTTTTTCTGTGAATTTAATTCCATTATCTGTTAATAATTTTTCAATTTGTCTTAAATTTAATAGCAATTTATTATCAGCTTCTTTATTTCCTGATTTAGATGTAAAAACATTGATAGTTGAATCATAAGCTTTACCAATATGAATAGCCCAATTTACTTTTTGACGTGATTCGGTAGTAAGATCTAATGGGAAAATAATATTTTTATAACTGTTTATATGTTGCTCAGATTTAACCACTACTACAGGTACAATAGAATGGCTAATCACTCGAGAAGCATTACTTCCAATAATTTGATCAAGTCCTGACGCACCATGAGACCCCATAATAATGCTATCACAATGAAGTGATGAAACAGACTCTGTGATCACTTTATATATTTTACCAAACTTTACATCTGTGATGCAATCAATATTGTGTTTTGATTTAATCTCAGAACTTAATTTATCAAGACGTGCTTTTGCTGCCTCTTTTGCTAATTCTTCTAAATGATCATTTTTTCCGAATGATAAAAAACTGGTAAGCATCGCTTCTTCAACTACGTGAAGTAAAGCCAGATTATTATTAAATTGTTTTGCAACCTCTATTGCATGGTTAAGTGCATGGTTTGCAATATCTGAAAAATCAATTGGTACAAGGATTGTGTTTTTTTTCATGGTTTCCATAATAAATACTCAGTATTAGTTCACAAAGGTAATTTGATTTGTAATGTATTTTAATGATTGTTGTTAGCTTTGCAATCTAATACAAATCATTAAAATTGCAAGTAGTATGAGTATTTTAGAAAGCGAATTAGTATTAAATGATGATGGTTCAATTTACCACCTCCACCTGCTTCCAGAAGATATTGCCGAAACAATTTTATTGGTTGGCGATCAGGATCGTGTGCCGGAAGTATCAAAATATTTCGACAGTATTGAAATAAAAAAAAACAAACGCGAATTTTATACTCACACAGGTTTTATCGGCAAAAAACGAATCAGTGTCATTTCAACTGGCATTGGGACCGACAATATTGACATTGTTATCAATGAATTGGATGCATTGGCAAATATTGATCTTCAAAAACGTAAAGAAAAAAAGGAGAAGAAAAGTTTAAAATTTATTCGAATTGGAACTTCTGGCTCTTTACAAAAAAGTATTGAAGTTGATAGTATTGTTGCTTCCTCACATGGTTTGGGATTAGATGGCACTTTGAACTTTTACCCAATGCAGTTCAATGATCATGAATTAGAATTACAAACTAAAATTGCTACTCAACTCGATCTTTCTTTTGTAAATAGTTATGTAACACAATCGCCCGGAAATATCCTTTCTCTTTTTCCCGAATTGACAAAAGGAATTACTGCAACTTGCTGTGGATTTTATGCTCCTCAAGGACGCGTATTACGTGCAGGTGTAAAAGTTCCCAATTTAATTGAGCGATTGAGCAAAGTTGATATTAACGGTTTGTTTATCACAAATTTTGAGATGGAAACTGCTGCAATTTATGGGTTGGCAAAACTGCTTGGTCATGAGGCCGTTTCGGTAAATGCTATTGTTGCAAATCGTATCACACATCAATTCAGTAAACAACCTCACAAAACAATCGACCAAACAATTTTAAGAGTGTTGGATGTAGTTCAATTATCTTAAATTTTATTGTTAGTTATTAATTTTATTATATTCGGTGGCTCATAATATTTTATGGAAATTGTAGTAAGCGGAATACGTCCAACAGGAAATTTGCACTTGGGAAATTATATGGGTGCATTAAAAAACTTTGTGAAAATGCAGCACGAATACAACTGCTATTTTTTTATTGCAGATTATCATTCGCTCACCACACATCCCAATCCTAAAGACCTTCACAATAATGTAAAGCAAGTTTTGGCTGAATATTTAGCATGCGGACTCGATCCCGAATCTTGTGCTTTATATATCCAAAGTGATCTTCCTGAAATCCCTGAATTATACATGCTGTTAAATATGCATGCATACAAAGGCGAACTCGAACGTGTTTCGTCTTTTAAAGAAAAAGCACAATCTCATCCCGATAATATTAATGCCGGTTTATTAACTTATCCGGTATTGATGGCTGCTGATATTATTATTCATAAAGCTACCAAAGTGCCGGTTGGAAAAGACCAAGAGCAGCATCTTGAAATGGCACGAACATTTGGAAATCGTTTTAACAGAATTTATAATACAGAGGTTTTCCCTGAACCTTATGCTTTTAATTATGGCTCAAACTTGGTAAAAATACCGGGTTTGCAAGGTGGTGGAAAAATGAGTAAAAGTGATGGAGATAACAATGTGATTAATTTGATTGATTCGCCTGAATTGATCAGAAAAAAAATGAGCCGTGCTGTTACCGATACTGGACCAACAGAAATGAATACTGCACCAACACCATCTGTTCAAAATTTATTCGATTTGATGAAGATTGTTTCAGAAGAAAACACCAGTAAACATTTTACTGATGCTTACGCAAATTGCAGCATTCGTTATGGTGATATGAAAAAACAATTGGCTGAAGACATGATCACTTTTTTAACTCCGATAAGAGAAAAAATTGAAGCCATTTCAAACGATACTTCGTACTTAGGAAAAGTTGCAAAACTCGGTGCCGAAAAAGCCCACGATAGCGCAACAAAAACATTGAATGAAGTGAGAGATGTAATTGGATTTAGAAAGTTTTATTAGTTTTTATATAGCACACGAACGTGACGTTTGCATGAACTTGGAGTTTATTAGAAGTCATCTCAAAAATGAAACCGCAAAGTGCGCGAAGGTTTACACAAAGTTCGCGAAGGTAAAGCACTCAATTTATTTTCCTGGCGACCTTAGCGCCTTCCTTGCGTTCATCGCGGTTAAACTATTTTTCAAATGGCTTATAATTAAATATTATATACGAACGTAACTTTCGCATGAACTATAGGAAACCGCAAAGTGCGCGAAGATTTACGCATAGTTCGCGAAGGTATTGCACTCAATTTATTTCCCTGGCGAACTTAGCGCCATCTTTGCGTTCATAGCGTTTAAACTATTTTTCAAATGGCTTATAGTGAGATATAATATACGAACGTAACTTTCGCATGAACTTGGGGGAACTAATCTATATAAATATCCTAAAAATTGAATTGATTACTCAAACCTATGAGCAGTCTTCGTCAACTCTTCGGGTGAAAGACTTTTAAAATAATCGTAAGTAATTTTTAAGCCTTCTGCCCTATTTACTTTTGGCTCCCATCCTAATAATTTTCTTGCAAGTGTAATATCAGGTTGGCGTTGTTTTGGGTCGTCAGTTGGCAAATCTTTTAATATCATTTTTTGTTTGGTGCCTGTTAACTTTATTATTTCTTCACCAAACTGTTTAATGGTAATTTCATCGGGGTTACCAATGTTTACTGGATAAGCATAATCGCTCATCAGCAAACGGAAAATTCCTTCAATCAAATCATCTACATAACAAAACGAACGTGTTTGCGAACCATCACCAAAAACAGTGAGGTCTTCGCCACGCAATGCTTGCCCGATAAATGCAGGTAATACACGTCCATCATTTAGTCGCATGCGCGGACCGTAAGTATTAAATATTCTAACTATTCTGGTTTCAACTTTATGATAAGTATGATATGCCATGGTGATAGCTTCCTGAAAACGTTTTGCTTCATCATACACACCACGCGGACCAACAGGATTTACGTTTCCCCAATAATCTTCCGTTTGTGGATGAACCGTTGGATCACCATAAACTTCAGAAGTAGAAGCAACCAAAATTCTCGCATTTTTTTCTTTTGCCAATCCTAAACAATTATGTGTTCCAAGTGAACCCACTTTTAATGTTTGAATAGGTATCTTTAAATAATCGATTGGACTTGCAGGTGAGGCAAAATTTAAAATATAATCGAGTTTTCCGGGGATATGAATAAATTTTGTTACATCGTGTTCAATAAATTCAAACTCCTTGTGTTTAAAAAGGTGTTCAATATTTTTTATATCTCCAGTAATGAGATTATCCATCCCAATCACTTCAAAACCTTCTTTGATAAATCTGTCACATAAGTGTGAACCTAGAAATCCGGCAGCTCCAGTTATTAGTATACGTTTGTTAGTCATTGTCGTTTGATGTTTGTTGTTTGTTATTTCGAGCGGAGTCGAGAAATTATTTCGTTTTAATTCCGATGCAATAATATCCGAATCCCAATTCTTTCATCTCTTCTTGGTCGAAAATATTTCGGCCATCGAATATTACTTTTTGCTTCATCAATTTAGAAATAACATTGAAATTTGGAGAACGAAACTCCGGCCATTCGGTAGCAATAATTAAAGCATCTGCATCAATTAATGTATCATACTGGTCTTTGCAATAAGTAATTTGTTCGCCTAAAGTTTTCTTTGCTTCATGCATTGCCACCGGATCAAACGCTTTAACATTTGCACCCGCATGTAATAACTTTTCGATGATAACCAACGAAGGTGCTTCACGCATATCATCCGTTTTTGGTTTAAATGAAAGTCCCCAAATAGCGAAATTTTTTCCTTTCATATCGCCCTTAAAATGTTTGGCAATTTTATCGAACAATACAATTTTTTGATCTTCGTTCACATCTTCAACTGCTTGAAGGATGCGCATTTTATGGCCATGATCTTCGGCAGTTTTTATCAGTGCTTTTACATCTTTTGGAAAACAACTTCCGCCATAACCTATACCCGGATAAATAAATTTATTTCCAATTCGCGGATCACTTCCAATTCCTTTGCGCACCATGTTAACATCAGCACCCATCACTTCACACAAGTTTGCAACATCATTCATAAAACTAATTTTTGTGGCCAACATTGCATTTGCAGCATACTTTGTCATTTCAGCCGAAGGAATATCCATAAAAATTATTGGATGTCCGTTTAACACAAATGGCTTATAAAGTTTACGCATAAATTCTTCCGCACGTTTTGAATCAATACCAATAACAATTCTATCAGGTCTTAAAAAATCATCAACAGCTGCACCTTCTTTTAAAAATTCAGGATTAGAAGCAACATCAAATTCTATTTCTGCATTTCTATTTTTTAAAGCATCTTGAACAGCTGCCTTAACTTTTTTTGCAGTACCAACAGGAACTGTGCTTTTGGTTACGATCACACCATATTCACTCATGTTCTCACCAATCTCTTTTGCCACACCCAAAACATATTTTAAGTCAGCACTTCCATCTTCACCGGGAGGAGTTCCTACTGCAATAAAGGCAACATCACAACCTTTAATACTTTCGGCAAGACTTGTTGAGAAATGAAGTCGTTTAGCTTCAAAATTCCTCACAACCATTTCTTCAAGACCTGGTTCATAAATAGGAAGAATTCCTTTTTTTAAATTCTCAATTTTATTTTTATCGATATCAATACAAGTTACATCTATTCCAACTTCAGCAAAGCAAGTTCCGGTAACCAATCCAACATATCCAGTTCCAATAACAGCAATTTTCATTCTATGATTTTTTTATTTTTTTGAGTTACAAAAATTAAGCACGTGCGATGAAATATAGTTCAGTTGCTCTTCATCCATCTCGGTGCTAATGGGCAGCGAAATTACACATTTACACAAATTTTCCGTTATCGGTAAATTGCCATCATACCTTTTATCAGCATATGCCTTTTGATGATGTAAAGGAATTGGATAATACACCATTGCCGGAATATCATTTTCGGCTAAATATTTCCTCAATTCATCGCGATCAAAATTTATTGCTTGTAAAGTATATTGATGAAAAACATGCGTTGAGTTTTTTACTCTTTGTGGGATCAACAAATTTGGATGATTTTGAAAAGCATTGTCATAAAAGTTTGCTACTTTATTTCTTGCTTCGGCATATTCATTTAAATGCTTCAATTTTATTTTTAAAACTGCAGCTTGAATGGTGTCGAGTCGTGAATTTACGCCAACTTCATCGTGTTGATATTGGATTGTTTGTCCATGATTTGAGATCATTTTTAAACGTTTGGCAATAACATCATCATTTGTAAACATTGCTCCACCATCTCCAAAACATCCTAAATTTTTGGAAGGAAAAAATGAAGTCGCACCGATATTTCCGATGGTTCCTGCTTTCATTTTTCTTCCGTCACTAAAAGTAAAATCGGCACCAATTGCTTGTGCTACATCTTCAATTACAAACAAATGATATTGTTGAGCAATTTTCATGATGTGCTCCATGTTTGCACACTGACCGAATAAATGAACGGGCACAATGGCTTTTGTTTTTGGAGTGATTGCTTTTTCAATTTTGTTTGTATCAATTAAAAAAGTTTCAGCATCCACATCAACCATTACAGGTGTTAATTTCAGCAAAGCAATAACCTCGGCTGTTGCAACATAAGTGAATGCCGGAATGATCACTTCATCTCCTGGCAAAAGATTTAATGCCATCATTGCAATTTGCAAAGCATCGGTTCCATTGGCACAGGGCACAACATTTTTAACATTTAAATATGCCGCAAGATCATCAGCAAATTCTTTTACAGCAGGGCCGTTAATAAATTTTGTTGACACAATCACCTCATGAATTGCTTGATCTATTTCGGTACTTATTTTTTGATACTGCGTTTGCAGATCAACCATCTGGATTTTTCTCATTTGTCAAAAAAAACTAATTCGGCAAATATATTTTAAAGATGACTAAGTAAAGTAAAGAAAGTGATTATTTTTGAGGCCGAATGAATTTTAAAAACCTAATTTATTTTCTCGTTAGTTTCATCTTCTTTTTTCAATTCCCAACAGTTGGTTTTGCTCAACATAAGAAGAATATTGAAACTGAGATATGCAATAAAATTTTCAACTTCGAATTTGAATATACTTATCAAATGCCACAAGGTTATTTGGCATCGCGGTTTGGTAACATTCATAATGCAAGTTTTGGAGGAATTATAAAGACAAAAAAAAACTGGTTATATGGCATGGATTTGAGTTACCAATTTGGTACAGAAGTTAGCAACGAGACTGCCCAAAACATTTTAATAAATATTAGTAACAGCACAGGAACAATTTCAAATAGTACAGGTTCTCCGGGAATGGTCATTTTAGGTGAACGAGGTTTCAATACTTTTATAAAAGCCGGTAAATTATTAAACCTTAGCAAAAACAGTCCTAATTCAGGAGTTACTTTAATGATTGGTGTAGGGTTTTTATCTCATAAAATAAATATCACTACCCCCGAAAGTAATGTTCCAACATTAACCGATGAACTAAAAAAAGGATACGATAGACTTACCATGGGCATAGCTTTCACACAGTTTGTAGGATACTATTTTCAAGGAAAGAACCGTATGACAAATTTTTATTTAGGGTTAGATATCGTTGAGGGAATTACTACAAATACCAGAGGATTTAATTACGATACAAGACAAGTAGATAACGGAAGTCACTTAGATGTTTTTATAGGACCAAAATTTTGCTGGATGATTCCTGTATATTTATCTTCAAGAGATCAAGATGAGTTTATATATAAATGATGATCAAAACTGTTAATTATCTGTTATACAATTTTGCAATATTCTTATATGGAATAGCCATTTGGATTGCGTCATTTTTTAATGCAAAAGCAAAAATATTTTTTGATGGAAGAAAAAATATTTTTGAAACTATCTCTACAAAAATCAATGGCGACACTTCTAAAAAAATATGGTTTCATTGCTCATCGTTAGGGGAATTTGAACAAGCACGTCCAATAATCGAAGCAATCAAACAAACCCATTTAGATTATAAAATTATCATCACTTTTTTTTCACCATCAGGATTTGAAATAAGAAAAAATTACCCATTGGCTGATTATATTTTTTACCTCCCACTTGATACATCAGCACATGCAAAAAAACTTTTAGAGCTATTTAATCCTAGCATGGTATTTTTTGTGAAATATGAATTTTGGTATCATTACTTGCACCAACTTTATAAACGTAAAACACCAATCTATTTACTTTCTGCAACATTTTTAGAAGATCAAATTTTCTTTAGGTGGTATGGCGTTTTTTTTAGAAACATGTTGCATTACTTTGAAATCATTTTCACTCAAAACGAATCTTCAAAAGCATTATTAAAATCAATTCAAATCGATAATGTTATAGTTAGTAAAGACACACGTTTCGACAGAGTAAACGATACAACCAAAAACCCAAAACCACTTTCTAAAATCGAACTGTTTAAAAAAGATTCTTTTGTTTTGGTTGCTGGAAGTTCATACGTTGAAGAGGAAAATATTATCAATCAATTTTTAAATAAATATCCTGACAAAAAAATAAAAATAATTATTGCCCCTCACGAAATTGATGGTTCACATCTGAAAGAAATCCAACAAATATTTGAAGGTAAGAAAACTTGCTTTTATTCAACTGCAAATGAAGAAAATCTTATGTCATCACAAGTATTGATTATTGACAATATAGGATTACTCTCATCCATTTATCAATATGCAGATACCGCAATTATTGGTGGTGGCTTTGGAAGTAAAGGACTCCACAACTCATTAGAAGCTGCTGCTTTTGGAATGCCTATTTTATTTGGACCAAATAACCATCTTAAATTTCCTGAATCAATACAGCTAATTGAAAATGGTTCGGCATTTATCATTAACAACTCTGAAGAATTTGACTTATACATTTCATCGTTCATTGATGATGAAGTAAAACTCAAAAACATTTCAGCGCTTTCCCGAAAATTTATCCAAACCAATACCGGTGCAACAGAAATCATCCTTTCTCAGATAACTTTTTAACAGACAGAGATATCGAATTCATAAAACATTTCGTTGTTCAGTTTGATGGACAGCACACAGCTTAAGTTGTATTACTTTGCACAACATATAAACATTTCGTATATTTGATTCTATACTTTTGTATTAAATAATTTCAAATCAATTGAATATTAAAGCCTTTATTTTTCGTTCAGTTTCGGTTGCCGCAATCAGTTGTGGTGTGCTGTTTGTTGTTTTAAACTCGTCAGAAACCGTTACAGGTGGAACAGCGAAAGTTAAAATTTCAGCTTCACCATCTTATCCAAATTTCGGTATCAATTTACCCGGTGAATATATTTTACATGGTATTGATGTATCAAGGCATCAGAGATATATTGACTGGGATGCTGTTAGTAAAATGAACCATAAAGATGTTGGAATTAGTTTCGCATTTATTAAAGCTTCTGAAGGAAGAACTGTTGTTGATGAATATTTTAATGATAACTGGAAAGCTTCAAAAGAAAGTGGTGTTTTAAGAGGTGCATATCATTTTTATCGTCCGCATTTAACGGCTCAGGAACAAGCTTCTTTATTTATCAGACAAGTTCCAAAATTAGTGAAGGGTGATTTGCCTCCGGTATTGGATATTGAAATGAGAGGTAGCTGTCCGCCTGCCAGATTAAGGAAAAATTTAAAAGAATGGTTAGTGTTGATAGAAAAGCATTATGGCATGACTCCTATTTTATATACCAACTACGGGTTTTACAAACATTTGTTGTTAGGCAAAGAATTTAAAAAATATCCTCTGTGGATTGCGCATTATAAAACTCCGGATATTAACAATATGGTTGACAATTGGAATTTCTGGCAACACAGCGACAGAGGTCATGTAAACGGAATAAATGGAGGAGTTGATTTCAATGTTTTTAATGGCGACATTGAAGAGTTAAAGAAGTTATGTAAGAAATAATTTTGATTGATCCTTTACCAAAAAATCCTTTCCAAACCGGGAGGGATTTTTTATTTCTGCTTATTGTTATCGAATAGAAAATAGATAAACCCGATACTTCCCAATAAAATAAAAACTAAAAA
>CAIUEQ010000011.1 GCA_903898215.1 uncultured Bacteroidota bacterium
ACCAATCACTTTAGTTGAGATTACTTTCTCCATAGAAAGAACTTTCTGTCTCTCACCTTCTAGTAATTTATCAATTTGAATTCCTGTCCATTTGGAAACAACGGCTGGTCAATTTTTAGTAGATAAATTATTAGAGGTGAAATCCAATCTTCATATTACTCAGTCTACTGCTGAAACAAATGATATAAATCGTTTTTACGCTGACGCAAGTACATTGTTTAAGTGAGTTAGAGTAATGTCCTATATGGGTTTGAGTGAGAAAACTTGTTTCGTATTATCCGAAATAACTTTTTTATTTTGAACTTAATGGATGAGAGGTTTGCGGGGTTGCGCGTTAAATTGATAATGAGCCATTAGGAGAACGGCAGAATAAGGCGATTTAATAATCATATAAGTGTTACTGCGGTGACGGTGTGATTTGTTGAGTTGATAGATTTTTCTCAGCGTCAATACGATCTATCTTTTCCATTAATAGCTCGTTAAGTTGTTTCAATATTTTAATTTCGTTGCTTTGCTGCATATTAATTAGTGTTTGCTTTATATGGTCACACTCAAGTTGACTGATTTTAGGACATGGACAGCCAGATGAAAATAGTGAGCAGAAGTTTTGATTATTTTGAGTGCCAGTATTATTGTTGCCCATTGTATTAATTATATTCTTATCGTTTCCTTTAACTAATTCCATTAGATTTTCATCCAATATTGCAGCAATTTTCTTAAGCTTAGTTAAGCTGAGATTGGTCTGCCCACGTTCTATATTGCCATAACCGTTTTTTGACATGTTAAGTAGACGTGCCATTTTAGCTTGCGACAATCCCTTTTGCTGTCTCAATAAACGTATTTTTTCATTAATTAACATGGTTTAATCCTTAACTGAATCATATAAATTTAATATGAAGCTCTGATGCTAGCATAATTAATTTCATAAATATCAGGCATTTAATTTGAATAATTAGGTATACAGTTTTCTGTGTTAATTGCACATTTTAATGAGTGTTATACACAGAATTTGTCAAATATTTGCTTAATAATGGATAAATGATAGTTGGGAGTATTTTTTGAATGCGCAAGCGTTACCGCGCGGTAACGGTGTGATTGAAATATTGCGCTGTAATGCAATCAACCAAAAGTCCCGTGCTCAAGCTCTTACTCCATTAAAGGTCGTGCAGTATTGATTAGATTTGCATTGAATTATTACAGTTTTATTACATAAATAATTTTTCTTTTTGTTGTTTAAGGGGTAAAATATTTGCACTTCTTTAGGAGGAAGTAAGTAGTAAGGGTTCATTAAAACCCTATAAAAATAATAAAAAATACTAAAGTTTTTTGCTTGAGTTAAGGTCGCTGTGGTATTACCACGTAAGACACAATAATAATAAAATAAGCTCAAGTAGCCCGTATTATGCGGGCTTTTTATTGTCTATGTAAAAATTGCGCTGTAATGCAATAATCCAAAAGTCCCGTGCTCAAGCTATTGCACCATTTCCGATCATGCAGCGAACGACGTGTTTGAACCACTAAACGACGTAATACCATTTGGAACAAGGAATTGAAAATAGGAATGCGCGTTTTAGAGCAACACGCAAGTGTTGTGATAAAAGGTGCAATGCAGCACGCAGCGTAAGCTGCTGCTTTCTAATGGCTCAATCCATAATAAGCCAAACAAAATTACCAGCCGAACCTAAAATCAATCAAAAATAAAAAACAACTCAATCAACCACCATCACGCCATCCTTAACGCTATAATCCGCCATTGCATTACTAATCATCTTCAACATAGTCGTGTGATAATAAGTCTTCTCAATCTGCGCCGCACTTGTCCCACACATTTCAGCAATATTAATAATCGGCACGTTGCTATTCACTTTGCTCGTTATAAAATAATGTCTAAACGAATATGGCACTAAATCACGTTCAGCAAAGTTCTCAATCCCAGCCAACATCATCAGCTTGTCAAAATGATAACTAATCACACGGGGCGTTATTGGCACTTTACCAGTTACACTGAAAATCAACGCTTTAGAGGGATGTAATTTTTTTAAGCGTTTGAAATACTGCTGTGTATCGTGCACCACAAATTGCCGTGTTCGTCGCACCTTGCTTGTCTCACCACGTATGGTAATTTTCACCAACTTGTTATCCAG
>CAIUEQ010000012.1 GCA_903898215.1 uncultured Bacteroidota bacterium
AAAAAAATGAAGTTCAAATAAATAAGGAAATAATAAATAATTAATCTAATTTTGCGATCAATTATTGTAACTAATAAAGAGCTTAACTTTTACTGCTCAATTTGCTCCGAAATGATATGCTCAATTACACCGAAATATCCACCCACTGGCAATAATTCAAATATTTGGGAACAAAGCGATATTAACTTTATTAAAAGAAAATTCAACTCAATTGAGTTAAAGACAACCTTATCAAAAGAAACAATTACAAAGTCAAATACATCAATTGCAGTTGAACTTAAACCCGGTTCCATTTATAAAGGAGAAGTTGAAAGTTTCATTCCCCCATTAAGCAAGACATTATTCCATTTAGATTCCCGTTTAAAAGACGATGACGGAAATTCTGTTAACGGTTTACATTCAAGACCAAAGGAATTGATATTTATTAGTGCAGTGCAAAAACCTTTAATTATTGCTAAAGATGGCAAAGCAATAGTAGATTTTTATTTAGAAGGAAAATTAAAAGAGAGAACACCGTCAACACCCTCAAGTTCCATTTTACTTTCATTTGAAACTTTAAAATTTCCTGATGAAGGATTTCCTCTTTCTATGACTAGTGAAATAAAAGTTATTGCAGAGTATGATGAAATAATTTGTGATAAAAACACCGTAGAGGGATTTAGGATTGAGACAGAAAAAGTACTGGTCAAAAGTTTTTCAAACTTCGATAAAGATATTTTATTAAAAATTTCGGATGATAGTAATTCGGCACAACTGCTTAGTGTTGCAGATTTTAAATCATTAGAACATTCCTTTTCCGACACGAAATATAGGAGTGTCAAGTATAAAATTGAATTGGTATCAAGATTCAAAGATTATTTTCCGAATGAAACTGAGTTTAGTGTATTTGGAAAAGTTCATTACAAAAGTGTTGGAAATAAAATTTCGGAGTACACACCTATTCCAAACTCTAAAAAATTAGAAGCTTTAGTTATTGATTCTATAGTTCCTGTATTCAGTTGGGATGTAGGGGAAGATAATGCAACAAGAATTCAAGATAAATTTAGAATTTATCTTGCAGGTGATTGGTATCAAAATGGTGCTTCATTTGGAGAAGACCCAAATGGGAATTTTGTTTTTGAAGAAGTTGAAAAGGTTGCTGTATTCTTTTTAGAAGGTGAGAAAACTATTCCTGACGAATATGAAGGATTAGTTTCAGAATTTGGGAAAGACCCAACCACGAATGCAAATAATGAGAGAACAAATGGTATTAGCAGTGCTTTTTTCAATTTAGATAATGATGAAAAAATAATTGATATTACTAAATCGGAAGCAGACTTTATGAATATTACGATAAGCAACCCTGATAACTATAAAATTAAAGCTGCTCCTTTTAAAGTGCAATATGATTTTGAAAAGAAAAAATTCTATTGCGATGTTAAAATTAAAAAAGATGAAATAAAGAATAAGTATTTTCCATTTGTAAAATTAGCTGTTGCCAGATATTTAAAAACTTCCATCAAGGAAAATTCAAAATATGACTTCCGTTTTTCCAATATTGTAACAGCACCACAAGTTCAGTTTTTCCCTGAAAGAATAGTGAATTTGACGAAAGATAAAAATGGAATTACGACAGGTGACCCTTGGATTCTTAAAGGTGATACTCTTAGTCATTTAAAAATTTCAAGAAACAATGAATTCTATTTAGTTGTAGAAAAAAATAATGAAGGGGAATTTGAAAAGTTGATTGATTCAAACAAAGACTTAAATTCAATAAGCACTTTCGAACTTACGGAGCAAATTGCTATGAATAATGTTGACTATTTGAAAATTAAGATTCAAGAAGTTATAAGTGCAATACCTGATTTTAAGCACACAAAAATATATGTTGAAGAATATGAAGTTTTCAATGTTTTTGACACCAATCCAGTTAATGATTTTAAAATGGATGACAAAGGGTTGAATTACAATCCCAGAAACGATATTCGCAAAAGATTAGTATTCACTTATCAAATTAAATAAATCATAAAAATGAAAAGGAAATCAATTTTATCAATCATTGTTTTCGCAATTCTTATCTGTAGTTGCCAAAACATAACAACTAATGCAAGTGCAAAAAATGTTGAATCAAACACATTAAGTTCAAATGCAGCCCCACAAGATTATTATTTCGGAGTGTTTGCAGAAAAATGGGATGCTTCTGCTTCAGCATTTGTAGGTCATGCCTTCATTGGCATCGGAAAAGGAACTCCATTGACTTGCGACATCAATGGAAATGAAACAGAGATTTGGGGCTTTTATCCGCAGAAAAAAATTGATGGTGCAAAATCGTATTGGTTTGGTCCAGTTGATGGAAAGATTGCATCAGATATTTTCACGAAAATTGACCGTCAATTTTTTATTAGAATTGATTTTGGTGATTATTTGAAAATTCAGTTAAAAGTTGAAGAATGGAAGAAGAAGCAATATCAACTTACAAGAAATGACTGTGTTTCATTTCTTATTGATGTATGCAACACATTACCCAAAAGAATAGTAGTTCCAAAGCGAGAAACTACAGACCTTCCAGATGATTATGTAAAAAAAATAATTAACCAAAATAAATAGATAAATATGCCATTAAAAAAATCTGACAGCGGCTCTTGGGCAAGTGACACAACCTATATTAAAAAAGGTGGTCAAAACATGACATTTAAAGTTAAGAACATAAATGTTCTTGGAACTACTCTTACTATTGAAAGTAATTTAGGTGGAACAAAATTTTTGATTATTCCCCCTATGGGAACAAAGGATTTTGAATTTACATGTTTTGGATCAGAACCTATGAGTTGGTCATTTGACATTTCAACAAACAGTGATGCTTTCATTGTAACATGGGAATTGTTTTCAACTTGGATTCAAGGTGACCCACCAAATGCATAAATGAGGGATAACTTAAATGTTTTTTGAGTTTGGCTCGAAATTACTAAGTATAACTAAAATTGAATTTGTTATAATATTTTTATTTTAAAACTTAGGTTTTCTAAGATTTATTTTTAATTTTAGATTATCAATTAAACAAATTGAAAAACATGGAAATTACTATAGCTATTATTACTGGATTAACTACAATAACATCAGCAATCGTTACTTCATTATTAAAAGATTATTTAGCGAACAGAAAAAAGCAAAAATTTGATAACTTTCAAACTCAAATTGCCGAAGCTGTTTCAGGTAAATGGAAAGGGGAAATTACACAGGCCTTAAATGGAGTAGAAGTGAGTATGGTTGTTCTGTTAGATTTTAAAGTTACTAGTTTAGGCATTATTACTGGAATGGCTAGGATACCTAAAAGCCCTACCGGTGAAATAATAGAAATGAACTTGAATGGGGCATTTTATTCAGAACGATTCCTAAAAGTAAGTTATAACAACGTGAATACGGCTGTAGTACAATTTGGAACATTTATATTCAAACTTTCTGGCAATGCATTAACACTTAAAGGAAATTTCGTTGGTTATGGTCATTTGAATGAGAATATTATCTTAGGTAAAGCTTCCTTTGAGAAAATATAAAAATTAACAAACCATTTTTTGAGGGATTTCAGTAAAAAGTAGGACTATTTCACATCTCATATTAAATTTGCAATTTAAATACAATTGTGATGAAACTTCTTTTTGAATATTGATTCAAGAATAAATTAAGTTTATAAATCTTTCTTTAAGTATTTTTAGACTTCGAAACATCGTCTTACCAATAATGTGGTAGATTGGAAGTAAACCTGCAATTCGAAAAAGAAAAAGAAAAGATTAATTCATTCAGGAAAGCCTAAAACCGAAAAGGCATATAATAAGAATGAATATAGTGCCCAAAACAACACATCCTTTTTCTACAAGAATGAGTAGGCGATACGAACGGCGATGGAGAAGTACTAAAATTTTTACAACAGGATGGGTAACATATAAGGCTTAGGGTTTCTGTACATGTAGCTAACAGACATTACATAAACCGTTTGCTTAAAAAAACAAGAAAACTGTAAAGTGAAGGGTTCAGGCATAATAAGGTGATAAGAAAAAACTAATGAAGCGAATAGTAATTTGTAGTGATGGTACTTGGAACAGACCAGGAATATCTGATAAAGGGAAACCCGTAAAAAGCAATGTAGAAATAATTTTTAATTGCATTTCACCTAAAGATAACGCAGGAGTAAAGCAGGTGAAATTTTATGAGACCGGGGTAGGGAGTAGTTCGTATGACAATATTGATAAAATTTTTGGAGGGATAGAAGGCTTCAGACTTGATGCAAAATTGAAAGATATATATTCATTCATATTGTTAAACTATGAACAGGGTGATGAACTATACCTTTTTGGATTCAGCAGAGGAGCGTATACAGCACGGAGTGTTGCAGGTTTTATACGTAATTGCGGAATATTAAAATCTGAAAATATCCACTTGGTTGATATGGCTTATGATCTATATCGAAATCGGAATGATTATACAATTCCTGATTCTGACTTTATGAAAGCCTTTCGTGAAAAGTACTGTGTTGATAATATTACTCCTATTAAATTTATTGGAGTGTGGGACACAGTAGGTAGCTTAGGATTACCTTTTAAAATTGCTAAAAAACATAGTGCAGAAAAATATAAATTTCATGATGTAAAACTTAGTAGCTACATACAAAACGCTTATCACGCTATGGCTATTGATGAACATAGAGTTTTATTTGAACCAACGCTTTGGGAAATATCACAAAACGGAATTGATAAAAACCAAAAGGTTGAGCAACGATGGTTCGCAGGAGTGCATTGCAATATTGGTGGAGGATACGAAGACACTGGGCTAAGCGACCTTGCGCTTGAGTGGTTAATTAAAAAAGCTAAAAATATTGGTTTAGAAATAACTTCACCTGAAGAAAACAATAACAAATATTATACGTTTAAGCCTAATTACAAAGGAATATTGAGAAATTCATTAACCTTTATTTATTGGTTTTGGTTTCCAAAAAGAAGGGAATTAAGTCTAAATAACAGAATAAAAATAACGGAAGACGGGTCAAAGAAGGAAGTGATAACGAATGAAACAATAGATGAATCTGCATTCATGCGGTTTAAAGAAGATGATTTGCGTTATAAACCTAGTAACCTAAAACCATTTGTAAAATAATTAAAAACGGAATATACCGAAAATTCGAACAAAAAGTGAGCAACAATTAAACGAATATAAATAAATGACAACAAGAGTTTTATCACTGGGTGATTCATGGTTTCATTATCCTAAAGGACTTGATCGTGATGGAAATATTTTAGTATTTAACGATTTCAGAGAACTGATTTCTAAAGGTAAAGGGGTTGGCAATATTCCTTTTTATCTGGTTCATAAATTTGCCGTGCATATTGACTATGAGGAGACCACACCAAGTTCATTAATTGATCCATTAACGCATAATGTCGAATCTCATGATGATAACTTTGGAGTTTGTGGGGAAGAATTAACAGAAATGATTTATGGAAGAAAACGGAGAGAACCTGTAACCAAAAATTCTGATATTAATTGGATGAATCTTCTCATAAAGAGAGTTGAATGGTATTTGCATACATATGGGGTAGATAATGTAATTATACTGCTATCGGGAGGAGGAAATGATATGGTGGATGAAAACCTTATCGATTTTGTTGTTCCTAATGGTAGCAAATGGTCAGTTAACAGAGAAGTATTAACAGAAGAAATTGACAAATTAATGGAAGCCTGGAGAACACTTTTTAGTACACTTGAAAATAAATTTCCTCAATTAAAATTTAATTACATTATCCATGGATATGACAATCCTCCGGTTAATGGGCGAGGTTTAATTACGCATGATGCATACCGTATTGAGCAACCCCTTCAGAAACTTGGTATTGGCCCGTGGATTTCGAAAACCCTTCTAGGTGAGAAATATTTGGTTGGCAATCAAACTTCAAGAACCGAAGCTGAAAATATTATAAAAGAAATGCTCGAGGTGTATAACCAAAAACTTGAACTACTAAGTAATAGTATGGGCGGTAAACTTCGTTATCTAGATCTTCGAAATAAAACAATTCCAAATCTAATAGACGAAGACTGGGCAAATGAACTTCATTATGGAAGGGAAAAGTATATTCAAACCTCCCAACTTTTTAAATATGAAATTGAGGCTATCATTAACGATAATACAAAAAATTATTAAACATAACACAGTTAAGAAAACATAAATTATTTTGAATGAAAATATGCCAATAGAAATTGGAAATCGAAAACAAAGTTGAATAAGAATTAACTTCAGTGAGTGAGATATGGTTTCAAGAATTCCTTGGATGGACAGTTGAACCATAGTTTACATTTTTTTCAGAAGGAGCTCCGATTAGGAAAAAGTATATTAGTACTTACGTTTATGGAAAAATATTATCACCCTGTGGATAATGCCTGAATTTGACAGTTAGACCAAGTTGATTTAGAATTAGAAGTTGTCGATGAGAAAAATGGTGGATTTCTAATTCACCATTATAAACATGAAAAAAAGTATTTATATAAATTGTATTATGACCTGATTGTTCAACAAGGGATTTAAATCCAAGTTGGTCGCTCCACAATTTATTTAGCAAGTAGTTAAACTTGTGTTCAAATTCATCCGGAGCCTTGTATGTTGTAAATGAAATCGCGTACAAGGTTTTGTGTTTTCCTGTTGTCTTATCTTTTACAATCTTCAGGTTATTAACTTCATCAGGTTTTATTTTTACCGACTCGATAATTTGACGCAATGATAAACGGTCATTGTAACAAACATATTCAATTTCGAATTTAGGAAGAGGATGACAGAAAAGCACCTTGTAATCGCGAGCCCTGACAAACATTTCAAGATAGAAGTCTGAATCTTTAATATTGAGATAAACACAACAAGTATCATTTACACTATTGGGTTCTTTAATGGCTTCGAATTTAGGAAAATCATTTTCATATTCCACTTCCATCACATCCAAAAACAAATGCAATCGATGTGGCATTCTTGGATCTTCTAGGGATTTTTTTACTACTGAAAGGAGTTTGGTTTTATTGAATCGATATGTATTTTTCATGACAACCATTTTTAAAATCACAAATATTTTCATGTACTTTTTTAGAGTGTAAATTTATTCCTATTTCCAGAATAACTGAATAAAAATATAAATTTAAAAAAATAAATCTTGTTGGATTTAAAAACGAGCAAGATTTATAGTAATCAACAATTTTAGCAGCAAAGGACTGTCTCTAGCTAAATCTGGTGGAGGTTCGATGTGCAGTGAAATAGGGCAATAATGAGGCTTTCGCATTATATCCTTTCTACAGATATCCAAAACAAGATTTTTGATTCTACCTTCCGAGTGAAAAATACATGTTTACCATTGCACAAGTAAATCCGAAACAGGCCAGTAAACCCAATATTAATAATATAGTTATTAATTTTGAAAAAAGTCCCACACTTTTAAATACAGTTTTCAAGCTAATAAAACATCTCTTTAACATGGTATTTTGTTGTTCGTAAAATCTTTTCGTCAACACCTCTCCAAAAATATTATTCTTGGATATTTTTTTAACCAAATTTAGTCGAGAGGCAGTTAATAACTTCCACTTTTTATCAAAACGAAATGCGATGTTTTTATTTGTTTTTTCTGATCCAACCCGAAGTGCGATAAGTAAATTAGTTCAAATTGTTATCCAGCTTAAAACTGTCCACATGCTTCACAAAGGTAAACGCAAAATCGCCCAGTAACCAAATCGAAATTCGGTAGTAGAAAATGATGGTAACGCTCTTAAACGATCGAAAATAGTACAAAGTAATTATTATCGAATTTTCTTGAAACTAAAGTATATCAACATGAAATATTAGAGTTTTAATTGAATATTTATTCTTTAAAGTGTGGAAAAATGACTCTAATCTTTCTCACAAAAAAATTGAATAGAGCATTATTTGCATCATTAACATTTCCAACTACTATGGTAATATTTGGCAATAAATTGGAGGAAACAGGGTCTATAACTATTAAAAAAGTTATATTATTATTGAGAAAATAAACTAAACTTTATGACGACTCTGAAAACCATTCACTATTTTTATGGTAATAAGCGAATTGAATAACAACAGCAAATAAAAATAATGCATTATTATTTTTATAACTAACTACTAAAATTCCCAATAATAGTTAGGTGAATCTTATACTCACTATTTCGATTTTAAACTACACGCTCAAACGAGACGTCTCGACTTATCTCGTTATATTTCAACTTGATTGAGTGATAATTACACGATGAAACTGAAAACCATAAAGTAATCTTACAAAAACACTCGAAACCAGATATCAAAAGTAAACATTACTAATCCTTATACATTTTGTCTTTATGCTTAGGAATGGCACTCTAAAATTATTTTATTATCCCTTTTGAATGCGACAATTTAATACCTGACTTTTTTCTTGATTTGGTAGGTAATTTATTATTAATTAATTTATTGCATCTTGATAAATGAACATGATGCCCAAATGTATTTCTTTAAAAAATATGCTCTAATTCCAAAGAATTTAATCCGAATCCATTTATTCAATAAAAATTAGATAGAGGTAAAATAATCTAAACGAAAATATCATTTGTGTACTCACTACAAATACAGTCCCTGATATAAAAAAGAAATACGAACCATGCGGTAACTGAATTAAATTGCCTATTAGAATTTTACTGTTTTTATTTATATTCTTTCAGAATATGATTTTAAAAATGACAATCATTAAAAGGGAGAGAGTTTTGTTAATCAGTTAATCACTTCGAATCATTTTAAAGAAAAAAAACACCGAACACATTTAACATGTCTGAAATTTTAATTCCTTCCTCTTCTTCTAAAAACTCTTCAAAATGCTCTACTTAATAATTACCAATTTATCCAATTTCAATTTTTTATCACCTACTTTTATTTCGTAGTAATAAGTACCTGCATTCAGTTCATTGGCGTGTATCAACAAAGTTTTGTTTTCAGCATTTAATTTTTCTTGTTTCACCATTCTGCCCGTAATATCGTATATTGTAATTAAGCCAGTTTCTGTTCCATCTAATTGGTATTGCAATACCATATTCCCATTATTGGGGTTGGGAAACAATTTGAAGTTATTTTCCATTCCCATTTCCTCCACCCCGCTTGGGTCGCAATATACCACACTCGCATTATCAATATAATAATAAGTGTAGAGAGCTGTGCTTGCCCCAATTAATTGAGCATTTGTAGTTGACGGACTATGAAAATTTCCGATTGTCATAAATCGTTCACCACCATTTGCTATAAAATAACCTGAAACAAGCATCCAGTTTATTGTATCATTTAGCATATTCGTTATTGGGTTTTCGACTTGTGGTGATACAGTATCTATTGCATGAAAATTAGGTGCTAATAAACTATCATTTGAGAAATAAGCCCCCAAGTTACTGATTGAATATTTTGAACATTCCGCTAAAGAAACATAAAACTGCACACAATATTTTTTGTTTGCTTTTAAGGTATCCATCAACGGCACTTCTAAATATTCGCCATAATTGGGATTCATTGTTGTGTCGCCAAAGGGAATGATACCAGCATATCCATAAGCTGAATATGCGTTTTGTGTTCCATACTCATTAGTCGGTACCCCTTCTGCTGTGAAATTCGAACAAGTATCAAACAAATCTGTGCTCGAACTGGAAGAGGTATTCCCATTCCCAATGTTTGGCTGAAACCATGGAGTAGCATAATAAATCTTCCCTCCCGCATACGGGCATTGCACAGATGTATCAAATCCAGGGTTTGGAACAAGATTTTGAGAGTAAGTATTCTTTAATGCGAATATCAAAAATAATATGATAATATACTTTTTCATTTTTATAATAATAAAACGCCCTATGTACACATTGTACATAGGGCATTAATTAATTTATTTAATAATTACAATTTTTCCGTTTTTATAAATTTTATCGTTTACTCTAAGGTTGTAATAATAAATTCCTGCATTCAGTTCACTTTCATCAATGTTCAGTACAGTGCTTTTCGAATTTATTTGAAAACTTCTTATCGTCCGGCCAGCAATATCATATAGCATTAAGTCAGCGTTATCATTCTCATTCAAATGATATTTCAAGGTCATTGTGCCGTCATTTGGATTAGGATACAATACAAAATCGTTATCCGAAGTGGGCTTTGAAGCATGCTGAAGACTTTTCCCTATAGCTTCGCAGTTATTTTCAAAGTTTATTATGTCATTTATTATACCATAATAAAGAACCCTCGCTTCCCATATCACTGCGCCTCCTTCGGATGGACACTGAGCGGCTATAGCATATATAGCGGTGGAATCTTCAGGTGTGTATTGATAGGTGCTATCCTGCAATTTTAATAAATAATAATAATTTACAGCCTTCTGATTAGCCTCCACTCCGTTACTTGGGAAAACTTGTCCATTTTTTGAATTTGCAGCTGTGTAATTTTTATCGACTATATATTTACTCACATCCTTAAGTTGCCCCAAGGCAGCCACTTTCGCACTATCATAAAACAACTGAAGTTGCCCTGTTGTGTCTTGCGTCATTGCATCCGTACTATCCAGTATTTCGTATGCTATCATTTTGTTATGATATTGCAATTCTTGTTGGTAGAGTGCAGATTGGGTACTGTCAAAAGCAAGTTCCTTTAATTCTGTGGTGCTCAATGCGGCAAATTGTGGTGTTATTACCACGCCTGTGCAGTTCATCGCTGTATATAAATATAATGGGCTGAATCCATTTCCTACAGAATATGGATTTGACCAATTTGAACCATTAAGTGAAGCCGCAGGAATGGCACTAGATGGCAAATAAAGTTTTGACAATGCTGGATTTGCATTATTAGAAGTATAAGTGTCAAAAACAAAAGAGTTCCATGTCCATGATAATCCACAGGTTTGCCCGGGTGTCATGCCGTTGTTTGGCAATCCTTGTGGCCCTATATTACCAAGTGGTAGTGCAGCCTGGTCCAACACAAAGCCCCTTAAACCATATCCTAAAGAGTTATTTAATACTTTGCTGGGAAAACATTTGTCCTTAAAAGTCATGCTTTGTCCGCAATCATGCACACTATTGCACAAAACAGATGACCATGGACTTAAGTTTACAAAAATTCCCTTATAATTAAAATTATATCTTCCAACCCCATTGCCTAATGTACCCACAGAGTGAATATCTGTATTCTTTGCAATGGTAGCATTTACACATTTATCTATTTCAATGCCACTTCCCGAATTTGTAGTAGGATTGTTCAATGTAATTCCAACATTTGTTATACTGTCATTATTCGCGGCTATAATTAGTGCTCCATTTACATTGTTTGCAATAATTCCATTAAGCAATGATCCATTTTGTAAAGCACTTATTGTGTTATACTCTATTTTCACGGGTACTGTTGTTTGTGCCCCATTCCCTAAATCTGTCACAGTTATGGCGTTTGTGCATGAACCAGCTCCACTTGTTCCATCCCCATATATTTTATTTTTTTCAATATGTGTATTGGTAGCATTTATCCTGCCCAACAAATCACGATATAACCATATTCCCAATTTGAAATTTGTAATCCGATTATAATAAATGTCTACAGAATTATTAGTCGAAGGGTATATTTCCATGCCAACAAAACCCGTAGTAGCATTTGTGAGTATATTCGAAAACGTATTGTTACGAATTGTATTATAAGTATAGTATTTAATAAATATACCACTAAAAACATTAGTGAATGTATTAGAATAAAGATTTGCTGTTGTAGCTCCAGTACCAATTTGAATGCTATAAGAACCACCTGTTTGAGTTCCCAAACCAAATATTGCTAAATTTCCAGAACATGTATAATTGGGAACAGTAACAAAATTCTGAAAAGTGTTGTTGTATATAATAGAGCTTGTTCTATTTAAATATATGCCATAATTCAGGTTGTCGAATTTATTATTATTTACAGCATTACTGGCGTCTCCAATATTTAATTGTTTTACATCTGTTGAATAAACACCATAGCTACTTCGGTTATTTGTTCCTTTTATGTTTTTAGGCTGTAATGTAGCCACATAATTGTTAAGATTTAAGTTTGCAACCGTGAAATTAATTGACGGATTAGGATTCGAGACTATGTCTCTACATGTGAAAATCGCATTTTTTATTGTTCCTGGGTGTATATTTACATATTGTAGAACCTCTATCGCAGTTTTATTTCTATTAAATATTGCACCATCAACATCATATTTTCCTCCCCCCTGTGAAACAATTGCATGATTTGCATCCTCAATAAAAGAACTTTCCGTTACCTTCAGCGTTCTTCCAGTCGGTATATTTATTTCGTCCCACGTTACATCATCACAACTAAATATATGTGTTCTGTCCTTCAATATCAAATCACCAACTGTTAAATTTATTCTCGCATTCTCACCCATAACAATATTACAATTACTAATAGATAAATTTTTATCTATATTTAATACGCCATTGGCTAATATTGTAATGTTGGTTGACGCAACAAGCGACATTCCGGGAAATAAGATACTCGAATTTATTGTGGTGCCCGGTTGGACAACATATGGGAAAATCAAATTAGTACATTGTGGAGGTGCTGTTTGTACGGTTACAGTTACCGTTGTGGACGCTGAACAAGTTCCATTAGTCGCAGTAACCGTGTAAGTGGTGGTGACAAGCGGGTTTACAGTAATACTTGTATTAGTAGTGGTTATATTACCTGGTTGCCATGTGTAACTTGTGGCTCCAGCCGATGTAGCCGTAAGTGTGCTTGTTCCTCCAGTCATTACAGTGGTTGGTGACGCTGTAGCAGAAACACTTAAACTACCAGCATTCACCGTTATCGTTTGCCCGGCAAAATACGGTCCACATCCTCCAATATAATAAATATAGGTGATAATATGATTTCCTACACCTGCAACACTTGCATCAAAAGTATACTGATTTCCATTATTACTTACTCCAGCTCCAGTAAACACTCCACCTGGAGTGCCGTTTACATTTAACCCTAAGTTAGTAATAGTCTGATTAATGCATAATACAGTAGGTAGGTTTAATGTTGTTGCAGTTGCAGCAGGTTCAATAGAAATATCATCTAGAAAAACAGCTCTGCCATCAATTCCACCTGTACCTATATTAGGGTAATATCCAAGTGATACACCTAGAGCATTATAACTATAACTTGACGAGCCGTTAAATGTAAATGAAATTGAATAGGGATACCAATCTGCCATTGGTGAATTACTCAGAGACACAGATACATTTGCGGGTATCAATATCGGATTACACAAATTAACAGAATTAGGTATAGATAATACAGGTGATCCTCCTGTACCATTTGCAAGCGTACCAATTCCAAATGGTACAACAATGTTCGGATAACTTGTAAAAGTTACTGTAGTTGGTAAATTTGTTGTAGATGTCCCTGCAACATTGTTATGTATTTTAGCCCAAAATTTTAGTACATATTGTGTCCCGTTTATCAATGGAGCGTTTAATATGGTTTGTGCGGCTTTTGAGAACCATACGAAATTATTATTTCTTGACCATAACAGAATGAATTTATCATTAATCGTGTTATTATTACTTACATTCGGTAACCCAGTATGTGAATCTGTAGCTGGAATACTATTATATGTAGATGTCCCAACATTACATACTCCTGAATTGCTGCTACAGTTCCTCGCCATCAATTCTGGGTCATCACTCAAATAATCCCAACAATTAACAGATGTTTGGTAGAATGAAGCATTTGGGCCAAACCATGCGCAATTAGTTGCAGTTTCAAAATCTCCATTATTCACCATGTCGCAAGAAAGTGGTGTACAATTCGGATTCAAAAAATATACATAAATATAGGTAATATTTCCCTTGTTCCCCGTAATTGAAACTGGTACATAACGTAATAAATGAATGCCAGTTGGTACATTAGCTGGTGTCAATATTACATTAGCACTTGCATTTCCAGATGTGGCAGATAATGTCGCAGTAGGATCAGTTATATCCTCCAAACATATAAATGTATTTGCATTATAATCATTATTTAATATTCCTGAGATTGTTGCTGCTGCTGTTCCCATATAAGTGTACCCTCCCGTAGAACTCGAAATACCATCATCAATTCCTGACACACCTATACCTGCACAAGCTCCTGAACTATAAAGATAGTACGTGTTATTTGCAACACTTCCATAGCTAATATTGGTACTATAACCTAAATCACAAAGCACCTGTTTTTCTTCTGGTTTTAAATATCTTTTAACATATTGGCTGCCTGTGCTGCTGGCATTACTCATTGAATAATAAAGGTTGTTACTTAATGGTGGTTGGGGATTGAAACCACTTGGCACATAACATTCATCTTCAAAATGGCTCAAACTACTTCCTGTTTCATAAATTACAGGTGTGTAAACAGGCACAGTAGTAGCGCCAGAATAAATCACTGCCGAAGCACACGGAGTTTGGTCAGTTGATGGAGTATTGTTCGGGGCGCTCCCTATTACGTTGGCAATATTACCCAAAAGTGCAGGATTAAATTGGTAATTATACATTGAATTGCACGCACCACTATTAGTAATTAAATTTAACGAACCATTACTCGCACTCGATTTTAATTTTAAGTCAAATCTTGAGTAATAATTATAATAACTACCAAATCGAGAATATCCATTATAATCTATTAGGGAAGCAAAACCCAACGCATGCGTTATTTCATGCAACGCAAGTGAGTATAAATCGTGTTTATTCACACAGCTTATATCATTCAAATCAGTATTCCAAGATATACCTACATTGTCAAAGTTAAATGCGATCATTCCATGATAAAAAGCCCCGCTTGTACTACTCGCTCCTCCATTGGTATAAAGTGGTGGACTTACATTTGTGTACGAATTAACACCGCTTATTATGGTTTTCCAAATTTCTCCATCTGCTATCCCTCCAAAGCCAGTGGTTGGCGTAGTTGTTGCATTATAAAATGAAGTTGCAAGTCCCAAAACATTACTTGTAGATGCAGAATTTATTGGGGTTAGACATGGGTTAATATCCCTTACCCAAATATTTACTTTGTTGGAATTACCCATATTCGATAATGGTGAATTAATAAATGCACTTATGTCTGAAAAAACTTGACATATAATTGCTCTTCTATCTATATCGGGCGAACCTGCCCCTTCCATTCCCGAACCTGTTTCGAAGTATAGATTAAAATATCCTGATGTACATAAGAGGGGTGCCTTTAACATTCTTCCTCCTTGTCCATCATCTACACTGTCTATTTTAATGCTATCTAAAGTATAATTATTACCATTTTTATCAAACACATTATCTAATAATCCATGTGGAGTATATTTTCGGGAGCCACTTTGCGCATTCATTGTATTTGTCCAACCTATCCCTATCAAGGCAAGAACAATTATTGTAATTAGTTTTTTCATATTATAAAGTATTATTTTGATTAATTTAAATTTTAAAACTTGAACATATTTATAACAAAATACGCTGGGGAGGATGCGAAGAAATATGGTTAAAATAATTCATATCATCTTTATTTTATTTTTATCTTGTGTTTAAAATATTATTTTGGTTACAAAAAACAATTAATTCATCCCTTCCTGTTACGCTATTTATAGCTGTTTTAACTCCAACTTAAAACTTCCATATATTTAGAAAATAAATTCATCATTGTATGACAACTTTCATAACAATATTGCATTTAATTCGTACCACTAATTCCAGCATTTTATTATCAAATGTAAATCATTATCATTTATCTTAGAAAACTTCCCCATTTGTAAAGGACTTTCTAATTCTCCATTTCTAATTACATCTATAAATATTACAAAATCAAATTTTTACAAGATTCAAGAATTCATTTTTCATAAAGACCTCTTACTCTTTCACAAACCTTTTCCTCTTTACACCTCTCACTGTTCTTACTTCAATAAAATAAATTCCTTTGGCGAAACCACTTAAATCTACACCCACACTATTGCCTGTTGCCTTTTGACTATTCACAATTTCCCCCATCACATCATACATCTTTACTTCTTTTATATCTAAGTCCTCATTTGTAATTATTAATTCATTGGTGGCAGGGTTGGGTGCTATATTTATTTCCTTGCTATCACTTATTTCACCAACCCCGATATAACAATTACCTAATGCCACAGTAATGGTATCACTAGTAGCTCCACAAGGCGATGTTTGAGTCAAATAATAAGTAGTAGTAGTGGCAGGGCTTGCTTTTGGATTACCAATGTTTGCATTACTTAGCCCTGTTGTAGGCTGCCAACTGTAACTTACACCAACATAATTTTCTTTCCCTATTTGCACAGAATCTCCATGACATATTGTTGTATCTATTCCTGCATCGGCATTTGGCATTTGAATTACACTTACATCATCAATATAATAATATGATTCAAAATTACTTGATAATCCATTTATTATGACATAGGATGTATTCGCATCATTCTGAAAATTTCCAATAGTTATATATTGTTCTCCTCCTAAAGCAGTATATACTCCTTGGACTCTCACCCAGTTTAATGTATCCATAATTGGAGGATTACCAATTAATAATATTTGAGGTGTGAGATAATAAGGAAGGTATTGAGGGCATGTAACTGCAGATTGAGATAAATACGCACCTAAATTATTTGTAGCATAATATTCAGCATTTGATAAGTTGCAATAAAATTGAACAATATAGCAGGAATTAAGAAATAACGAATCAGATAGTTTTATTTGAATATACTCTCTATGATTGGTTGATGGGGCTTGCCAACCAAAAATTCCTGCATATCCGAAGCCAGAGTGGGCAAATTGGAACATCCCATTTAAATAGTCTGGCACGTTTATAACTGATGAAATAGGAGCGCAGGCATTGTAGTAATCAGAAGTAGAATTATTTGGGTCGTACCACGGATAAGCACGATTGATTTGGCCTGGATTGGTAGGACATGTAGTAAAATATTCAAAATCCCCGTTAGGTACCAAATTGATTTGCCCAATTGAATTTATTTTGATACCTAATGAAAGAATTAAAATAAAAAAAATGTTTTTCATCCTAAAATTTTAAAAAAAACCTTTTATGTAATTTCTTGGATATTT
>CAIUEQ010000013.1 GCA_903898215.1 uncultured Bacteroidota bacterium
CGATATGATTGGGCGACAAGTTTTAAACAGACAGCTTTCTGTTAGCTCAAAAAATCAAGTTTCATCTTTAGATATTTCGAAACTTACGAGTGGGTCATATTTTATTAGTGTGACTTCTGAAAATGGTAACGAACAAAAAATAAAGTTCATAAAAGATTAAACCCTTGACTAAGGTTTAAATGCATGAGGGGGACCTGGCTTTGCCGGGCTCTTTCATTTATAGCCATTCCCATTTTGATACCAAACAATTCTGATTATTTTTGTACCCGAACGTAACAAGATTTATTAATGAGAATTATCCAGTTTAGAGAAGCACTTCGTGAAGCAATGAACGAAGAAATGAGAAGAGATTCAGACATTATTTTATTGGGTGAAGAAGTAGCAGAGTATAACGGAGCTTATAAAGTTAGTCAGGGAATGTTAGATGAGTTTGGAGCAAAGAGAATTGTTGATACTCCAATAGCAGAATTAGGATTCACCGGAATAGGTATTGGGATGGCCATGAATGGTTTGAGGCCAATTGTAGAGTTCATGACTTTTAATTTTTCTCTTGTAGCAATCGATCAAGTGATTAATGCAGCAGCTAAATTATATCAAATGAGCGGTGGTCAATTTAACATTCCAATGGTTTTTCGTGGGCCAACAGGTTCAGCGGGACAATTAGGTGCGCAGCATTCACAAGCTTTCGAAAATTGGTATGCAAACTGTCCGGGATTAAAAGTTGTTGTTCCTTCAAATCCATATGATGCAAAAGGCTTACTTAAAACTGCAATTAGAGATAACGATCCTGTAATATTTATGGAGAGTGAACAAATGTATGGTGATAAAGGAGAGGTTCCTGAAGAAGAATATTTAATTCCAATTGGGAAAGCTGATATTAAAAGAGAAGGTACAGATATTACCATTGTTTCGTTTGGAAAAATAATGAAGGTTGTTTTATTGGCTGCAGAAGAGTTGATGAAAGAAAATATTTCGGTTGAAGTTATTGATCTTAGAACAGTTCGACCGATAGATTATTTTACAGTTATTGAATCTGTTAAAAAAACTAATCGGTTAATCATTGTTGAAGAAGCCTGGCCATTGGCATCTATTTCTACAGAGATTACTTATATGGTTCAGAAAAACGCATTTGATTATCTTGATGCTCCAATAAGACGCATAAACACCACAGATACTCCATTAGGATATGCACCAACATTTGTACAGGAATTTTTACCTACGGTAGAAAAGGTTGTGAAAGTGGCTAAAGAATTAATGTATCGATAATACTTAGAAATATCGATTTAATTCCATCTAAGAGTTTCAATCATTTTTATTACATCCAATTTTAAGAAATCCAGAACAGGAGCAATTGAATCTGTATTGGTTTTAATATTAAAATATAACGCTCCACGTAAAAAGTGATGGGCGCTATCTGTAACATAAAACTGAAAATTAGTTGCAGTATTTCCACTTATCTCATAAAGCATTCCATGGATATATTTATTTGAGATAAATGTTTCATAAATCTCGTCAGCTTTGATGGTATGTTTATAAACCAAAGTACGAGAATCTTCAGTCATTTTTAGTAAATCAGCTTGTGAATTGATGGGCTTATAACTGAGGTGAAGTGTTGCATTAAACGGTTCATAATTTAAGTTGAACCAACATTTTTCGGCACCCGGATAATCATCATTTTTCATAATAGAATATACAGGAATATCACAGCTGAAACCACATTCAGTTTCAAATAATTTGTATTCTTTTTTTGGTAATTCGATGCGTTGAAATCCACGTGGCTTAGGAGTGTATTCTTGCTCACAGGATTGAAGAATAAATGCAATTAATATCAAAGCAATAAATCGTAATTTTATCATTAATTTTCTTCCTCAACTTTTTTTACGATAACCTTTACTTTTTTAATTTTTCTTTTATCAGCAGCTTCAATAACAAAAGTAAAATTTTGGTATTCAATTTTTTCGCCAAGCGATGGCAAATCACCAGATAGCTCAAGCAACAATCCGCCAATTGTATCAGCTTCTTCTCTTATTTCTTCAAAAGTATCCGGTTCTATTTCCATAAACCTACACATATCATTAATCAACATTTTAGCTTCAAACAGATAAGTGTTATCGTTAAGTTTTGAATAGGATAAATCTTCTTCATCAAATTCGTCATTGATCTCACCAAAAATTTCTTCCAAAATATCTTCCATTGTTGCCATTCCGGATGTTCCGCCAAACTCATCTACAACAATTGCAACATGTACTCTTTTCTTTTGAAAATCTTTTAACAAGTCATCAATTTTTTTGCTTTCGGGAACAAAGTATGGTTTACGAATAAGTGAAAGCCAGTTAAAATTATCTTCTTTATTGATATGAGGAAGCAAATCTTTGATGTAAAGAATACCAATAATATTGTCAAGATTATCTCTAAAAACCGGCACCCGTGAATAACCCCAATCATTAATTTTATGAAGCAATTGATTGAAAAGAATATTGGAATCGATAGCAGAAACATCGGGCCGTTGACGCATAATCTGTTTTACGTTTATGGTTCCGAAGTTTACAATTGATTTCAGAATTGTTTTTTCTTGCTTGCTTGTTTCCTCCAAATTGCTGGTAATATCTATTGCATGGGTAAGTTCGTCAACAGAAAGTGTATGCCCTTTTTTGGTAATTCTTTTATCAATAATTGATGTTGATTTTACCAATAAATAAACAAAAGGGTTAAATAATATTTTTATTGAATGCATTGGAACAGCCATAAAACGCGATACTTTCATGTTGTTTTGAGAGGCATAAATCTTTGGCATTACTTCTCCAAACAGCACAAGGGTAAAAGTAATCAGTGTTAATTCCAGAGCCAATCCTATTAAATGATTTGAGCCAAAATCAAACATTACGTCAAACATTAAACCCGAAACCATCACTATGGCAATATTGCTAAAAGTGTTTGCTATTAAGATGCTTGCCAATAATTGCTTTGGATTACTCAATAAAAAATTTGATGAATTGGCAACTCTTGATTTTCCTTCTGTAAGTTCTTCAATCTGAATTTTTGATAAAGAAAAAAATGCGTTTTCAGAACTTGATACAAGTGCAGAAAAAACAATAAATACAATTATTACAAGTGCGCAAACCAATACAGTAAAAATATCAACCGTAGTAAGTGTTGTTCTGATCAATGCAAAAATCATTGATAATTGTGGAGGTTCTCCAGATATACTTTCCAAATTTATTTTTGTTAAATTAATTATTTCAGAATGGTAATTCATCGATTAAATTATTATCTGTTTTTTCAGATAATGGTGTGATTTCAGATGAAAGATTATTTTTATTTTCGGTATCACTTTTTTTCGGACCGTTATTTAATAACGTCATCGTAGTTGCGCGAATTTTTTTGTCACTAATTTCATGTCCCTCTTTGTCTTTCCATTTATAGGATCTTATTTTCCCTTCAATGTATACTTGCATTCCTTTTTTTAAATATTTTTCGGCATTCTTTGCCATGGTATCCCACATCTCAATAGTATGCCATTCAGTGTCGGTTCTTTTTTCTCCATTTTTATCAGTAAAAGTTTCGCTTGTTGCTAGACTAAATTGTGCAACAACTTTGTTGTTTTCAAAGTAACGAACCTCAGGATCTCTACCTATGTTTCCCAATAATATCACTTTGTTAACCGACATTTATTTTTTATTTGAATGCAAGTTAAGATAATTTAAAAATTTATCAAATAATCGCGAGACCGCATATTTGTTTATATCTCCAATGTCAACAAGCATATAGCTTTCATTTATGAGTTTTATTTTTTTGCTTGAGGATAGTTTGAAAAAATCGGCATAAATTGTTTGATGGGTGAGTTGATGTTTGATTGAGAATATTTTTTTGATTTGAAATGTTTCTGATTTTTGAAACATATTTTTAAAATCAATTTGATTAATAATTTCAAATTCATTTAAACTGCTTTCAGTATCAAAATTTGGAAGCTCAAATAATCCCTTCCAAATTTGTTTCTCTGTTCTTTGTATGATGTAAATCGTATTGTTTTGTTCAATATAAAAATAATTTATAAAACGATTTCGGGGTTTATTCTTTTTTATCTTTTGAGGGAAATCATAAATGGAATTCTTTTTAAATGCTTCGCAATTTAATCTTACAGGACAGTCATCACACAAAGGTTGACGGGGTTTACAAACTAGTGCTCCCAATTCCATTATAGCTTGATTATTTATCCCTGGATTTTTTTTGTCTAAGATTTCGTTTGCGATTTTTTCAAAGAGATTTTTACCTTTAGAAGAATTGATTGGTTCATCAATCGCAAAAATTCTCGATAATACCCTCGATACATTTCCGTCAACAACAGCTCTTGATTCATTGTAAGCAAAAGAAGAAATAGCTGCAGCTGTATATGGTCCAATTCCTGTAAGTTTTATTAATTCATCATAGGTTTTTGGAAATACAGATTGACGATTTTTAGCAATCTCTCTTGCTGTTTTTAACATATTTGATGCTCGATTGTAATAACCTAACCCTTGCCACAATTTCATCACATCGTCATTGTTAGCCTCAGCAAGTTTTTTTACTGTTTTATACTTAGCTATAAATTTATGATAATAAGGTAACCCTTGTTCAACACGGGTTTGTTGCAAAATGATTTCCGAAAGCCAAATAAAATAGGGGTCGTTGGTATTCCTCCATGGAAGATCACGTTTATTTTTTTTATACCAATTTATTATCTCTTTTGAAAGCATCTTTTTATTCGGCTAAAATACACTCAGAATATTTTTTTTTACGTTGATGCTGATTTTATTTTGAAATACTTACATTTGCAACCCCGAAATAGGGAAAAAAGTATTCAAGTAACCCATTGAAAGATAATTTATAACATCTTTAATTAGTAATAAAAAATGACAAAAGCAGAAATCATTACAGAAATTTCAACAAAAACAGGAATTGAAAAAGCGCACGTTCAGGAAGCTGTAGAATCGTTTTTCAAAGTAGTAAGAACATCAATGATCGATGGTAAAAACGTTTATTTCCGTGGATTCGGTAGTTTCATCATTAAAAAGAGAGCAAAAAAGATTGCGCGTAATATTTCAAAAAATACTGCGATGGTAATTGATGAGCATTTTATACCAAGCTTTAAACCGGCTAAAACTTTCGTTGATAAAGTAAAGAAAAGCGAAGCTGTAAAATCAAAAGCAGCTAAACTAGCAGCTAAAGCATAATTTTAAATTGACAGGAAAACAACTCACCTTAGTTTCAGCAGCCCTATTATTAGTATTCATACTTTTTTATTTGGGTTACCAATCTTCAACAGTAAAAAAAACTGGAGAGGTTGCAACTACTTTGAGTTCATTTAATTTTCAAACATATCTTGAACAGAGTAAATCTAAAATTCCCGCTGAAATAAAAGGAAGGATTATTTTACTTGAAGAGCATAAATCGGATCAGGCAAACCTGATGAATTTATCTCGAATTTGGGATTCTTTAAAATTTCCTTTCATTTCGGCTCAATATCTTTTTGATATTGCACAATCACAACCTGACGAACATAATTGGCAGGTAGCCGGAACAAAATTTTATGATGTTGCATCTTTTACAAAAGATAGTTCAATGCAAATGGTGGCAGCAACAAATGCCAAAAATGCTTTTGAAAAAGTACTATTGTTAAACCCTGATAATTTGGATGCCAAAAACGCACTTGGCATTTTATACATTCAGGTTAGTAATGATATTATGAAAGGAGTGCAGATACTGAAAGAAGTTGTTGCAAAAGATTCAAACAATCTACAAGCAATATTTTCATTGGGAATGCTCTCTATTCAATCGGGTCAATTAGATAAGGCGATACTTCGATTTAAAAAATTGATTTCGCTTCAGCCTTTCAACCCCGAATATTATTATTATCTTGCCGATCTTTACGCAAAGACCGGACAGAAGGAACAAGCAATACATACTTACGAAACATGTAAAACTTTGTTAAAAGATAAGCAAGCAAAAAAAGACATAGACAACATAATTAACCAACTTAAAAATACTTAACATTATGCCAAGCGGTAAAAAAAGAAAACGTCATAAAATAGCTACTCACAAGCGTAAAAAACGCCTTAGAAAAAACAGACACAAGAAAAAATAATTTTCTTGTATGCTCTCTATCAATTTTAAGACAGTTTAGTTGCAAGGCTGAACTGTATCTTTATTTTTAATTTTTTTCGATAGTGAATAGTGAACTGATCATTAATTGTCATCCAAGCGGAGGCATTGAGATTGCACTTTTGCGTGATAAAAAACTCATTGAGATTCATCACGAAAAAGCCGATAATAATTTCGCTGTTGGTGATGTATATTTGGGTAGCGTTAATAAAATTATGCCCGGACTTAATGCCGCATTTATTGATGTTGGGCATGAGCGCGATGCTTTTTTGCATTACCTCGACCTTGGTCCACAGATAAAATCGTTGATGAAGTTTGTTAAAACACTTCGCAATAATCGCAACCAAAGCATCTGGCCACTTAAGGAAGAAAACGAACCCGATATTGAAAAAACCGGAAAAATTGGAACTTTGATGAGCCGCTTTCAACAAGTGGTTGTTCAGGTTTCTAAAGAACCAATTTCTAATAAAGGTCCGCGCTTAACTTCTCAAATTTCATTAGCAGGAAGATTTGTTGTATTGATGCCTTTTGATGAAGGTGTATCAATTTCTAAAAAAATTGTTAAACAAGATGAACGTCTTCGTTTAAAAAAATTAGTTCAAAGTATCAAACCACAAAACTTTGGAGTGATTGTTCGTACTGTTGCCGAAGATCAAACTGTTGAGGAACTTCATAAAGATTTGCAAGACCTTACCGGAAAATGGGAGCAATTATGCGAGCAATTAAAAACTGCAGAGCCTAAGCAGAAAATTCTTGGTGAAGGTGATCGTACGCTTACTCTTGTGCGCGATTTGCTTAATGATGATTTTTCGGGTATCCATATCAATAATCAGTTTTTGTATAACGAAATTAAAACTTACGTAAAAGCAAAAGCCCCAGATCTAGAAAAAATTGTAAAATTATATAACGGCAAAACACCAATATTTGAACAACTTGGAGTTGATAAACAAATCAAAGCATCTTTTGGTAAAGAGGTGAATTTTTTGGGTGGATGTTATTTGATTATTGAACATACTGAAGCATTACACGTAATTGATGTAAACAGTGGAAGTACTTCCGGAAAGGAAATCAATCAGGAAGAAAATGCTTTAAGAGTGAATCTTGAAGCTGCTGCTGAAATTGCCCGTCAATTGCGTTTGCGTGATATGGGAGGAATTATTGTAATTGATTTTATCGATTTAAAAACTCCAGGAAATCGCAGAAAAGTTTACGAGAAACTAAAAGAGGAAATGAGCACCGACAGAGCAAAACACAAAATTCTGCCGATGAGTCCTTTTGGTTTGATGCAAATTACTCGTCAGCGCGTGCGCCCGCAAATGAAAATTGTGGTAACCGAAAAATGTCCGACTTGTAAAGGAACCGGAGAAACATCATCGAGTGTTGTGATGATGGATGAAATTGATAATAGATTAAAATATTTAGTTCACAATATGAATATGAAAGGCATCAGCATTCATGTTCATCCATATATTGCTGCGTTTTTAACAAAAGGATATTTAAAATCAAAACGTTTCGAATGGTTCTTTAAATACAAACGTTTTATTAAAGTTGTTCCCGTAAATTCATTCCAGTTTGGAGAATATAAATTCTTTAATGCTGCAGGTGAAGAAATTGATGTTTAAAAAGTAAGCGCAAAGGCGCAAAGGGCGCAAAGAATATTTTCTCCGCGTTCTCCGCGACTCTGCGTTTAGTAAATCAATCTTCCGATTTTTCCTTTTCCTCCTGCTAAGAAAACAGCCTTTCCATTTTTTGCTTTGCGAACAACGTTGAAAGATTCTTTGCTGATTTGAATATACTTTGGCTTTTTATATTCATTTAAATCAACACCTTTTGTTCCACAGGAGATTTGCTGAGTTGAATAATGTTTTTCAATACACGATTTATAATTTGTTGCATCATCCCCCGAAACCAATGATTTAGATTTTGATGGTTCAAACAAAATTGTTGATTTGAATTTTGAACTGTCATTAAGATAATCACCTCCAATAGCTCTAATCATTTTTCCATCATTCTCAAACACGATTGAAAAAATTCCTTGTGAGGATTTACCTTGAATTATTTCTGTTGATGAATTTATCCATGAATTTCCATATGTATTTGAATAAAAAATTCTGGCAACTTTTCCTCCAGAACCAAATGCAACAATGCTATCGAAGCCACATCTCAAACTCGTTCCACTTGCTGCAAATACAGCTTCTCCCAGATGTGCTTTTGGTGTTTTGTTGGTATCCAATTGTTGCCAAGTTTCGCCACCATCTTTTGTTTGAAGTAATAAAAAATATCCATTGATAGGGTCGCCAACAAGCATTCCTTTTTTATCATTCCAAAAATCCATTGCATCTAAAAAATAAGTAGTGTCAGTATTTTTATAAACTTCTTTCCATGTTTGTCCGCCATCAATTGTTTTTAAAATATATGCCGGAGTTCCGCTGCTCATAATGATTGCACGCTTTTCATCAAAGGCTTCAATATCGCGGAAATCACTTTTCTCGTAACCTTTCAATTGTTGGAAAGAAAATGTTTTTCCTCCATCAATACTTCGTGCAATTGTTCCTTTGCTGCCACTTACCCAAATGATTTTATCATCCACAACACTTAATCCTCTGAAAGAAGTTTTGCTTAAAATTATACCTTGGCCTAAATGAAAAGTATTGCTGTCGAGTATTTCAATTTTGTATTGCGCGCTCACATTAAATGCAATAAAAAGAATAAACGCAGAGACGCAAAGACGGAGAGTTTTCATTTTAATTTTTCTAATCTTATAGAAAGTTTTTCGATGATGTTTGTCCACGAATAAGTTTCGAAAAAAGTTGAAGGAATATTTTCTCTTTTATCAATATTATCGACAATAGCATTTGCAAAAGCTGTCCAATCATTATCAGGAGTGATAATTAATTTATTTCCGCAAACAGCTGGGTCAATTCCTTCGGCACCGGTTTTTGTAGAGATCACCGTTTGATTCATTGCCAAAGTATCAATGGCTTTTGTCTTCACACCACCACCACTTAATATCGGATTAATCATCACATCAGCGCCATCAATATATGCGTTAATATCATCAACAAATCCGCAATAGTTGATTTCAATTTTATCTGTCAATTTTTTTTGAATCGCTTCAGGAAGATTTTTTCCACAGATCAAAATCTTAAATTTTAAACCTTCGATTAGTTTTAGCAAAGGATAAATTTTGTCGTTGATAAATTCAACAGCTTCGTAATTCGGAGCATAATTCATTGTAGCAAAAAATAGTAAAATCTTTTCATCACTTTTAATGTCGTATTCTTTTTCAAGAAAATTTCTGTTGTCAATATTTTTTTGAGAGGGCTCTATAGTTTCAATTCCATAAGGCGTTAACAAGGTTTTGTTTTCGTTCAGATCAAATTCATAAATAGCTTTTTGTCTGTCAACTTCACTAACAAAAATTACCAAGTCAGCAATTTTGTAAGTCCATTTTTCATAGATATAAAGCATTTGCCAAAACCACTTACCCATTGATTTAAAACGCAGGTATTCGATATTGTTGCTTCGTAGAAATATTTTCTTTTTCGAAAAGAATTTCAGCATCAGCATCAACCAACCAAACCATGGCTGATCAAAAAATAATAGTTCAATATTTTTTTCTTTGATGAGTTTAAGTAAACGACCAATAAGGAAAAAGTTGACATACCTTGATATTTTAAAAGGCATACCGAAGATAAGGTCGAGGTTTGATGTTTGTTGTTTGTAGTTTTGGTTGTAAGGTTCGACAGTAAAAACGGTGACGTTATGTTTAAAGGAAAGGTATCGTAAAATATTTAATGTAGAAATTTCACCACCCGTGGTTGCCGGCAGAAAAGGGTAGGAGATAATTGCGAGAATGTTTTTCTTACTAGTTTCGATAGTACAATTATGCAATTTTCCTTCGATAAAAGTTTCATAAATCTTATTGAAATAAATTTCTTTTCCTATCAGATGAAATGATAATATTGCAAATATGAATACTGTTAAAGTACTTGACCGACAATTCGAAATCTTTCTATCATCCGAAAAAATTCAGGATAGAGTGAAAGTTTTAGCCGATGATATCTCGAAAGTGTATGCTGATAAAACGCCTTTTTTTATAGGCATTCTCAATGGTTCATTTATGTTTGCCTCCGATTTATTGAAGAATTTAAATTTCCCTTGTCAGGTTTCGTTTATGAAATTGGCAAGTTATTCCGGAACACAATCACTAGGTGTGGTAAATAATTTGGTTGGGTTAAAAGAAAATATTGAAGGTCGCCACGTAATTATTATTGAAGATATTATTGATACTGGTTTAACCATTAGTCATTTGCTTGAAGAAATTCAAGCTAAAAAACCTGCATCTATAAGTATTGCAACATTTCTATTAAAACCAGAAGCTTTAAAAAAAGATGTTAAAGCAGATTATGTTGGTTTTGAAGTTCCTGTAAAATTTCTGATTGGCTACGGTTTAGATTATGATGGTTATGGAAGAAATTTGAAACATATCTATTCAGAAGTAGAATAACTCATTACATCGTTAATATTCAAAATATTGCCTTACTTTCGCGGCTTAAATTTTATCTTAAATAAAACATCAAAATTCTAAATTTTATTTCATGTTAAACATTGTACTCTTTGGTCCTCCAGGCGCTGGTAAAGGAACTCAATCAGAAAAGTTAATTCAAAAATACGGACTGGCTCATCTTTCAACTGGTGATATTTTTCGTGCAAATATTAAAGGTGGAACAGAATTGGGAACCCTTGCAAAAAGTTATATCGACAAAGGACAACTTGTGCCCGATGAAGTAACTATTGGAATGTTGGAATCTGAATTAAAAAAACACGATGGAGCAAAAGGTTTTATTTTTGATGGCTTTCCACGCACATCTGCTCAGGCAGAAGCTTTGGATGCTTTGCTTGCAAAAATGAATACCGAAATTACTATGATGCTTGCTTTGGAAGTGGAAGAAGAAGAATTGCGCAAACGCTTGTTGCTTCGAGGAAAAGATTCTGGCAGAGCCGATGATCAAAATCCTGAAATTATTCAAAACAGAATTAATGTTTACAATAACGAAACAACACCAGTAAAACATTTTTATACCAAACAAAATAAGTATAAAGGAATACAAGGAATCGGTGAAATCGATTTCATCTTTGAAGCTTTGTGTAAAGCAATAGATAATTAGTTAATGAGAGAATGAGAGAGTGATGGAATAATTAAATAATAAAATAATGACTGCCGAAAAAAACGAATTTGCTACTCAATTTAGAAACAGAACAAAAAAATTTGCTGTTGAAATAATCAGTTATTTCAGAACTCTACCTAAAACCGAGGAAGCGCGAATAGTTGGCAAACAACTTTTACGATCTGCAACTTCGGTTGCTGCTAATTATCGTGCAGTATGCAGGGCAAGGTCGAAAGCTGAATTTTTTTCGAAACTAAGTATCACAGTTGAGGAAGCTGACGAAAGTTTGTTTTGGTTGGAGATAATTTCAGAATCGCAAATTAACGTTGATATAAAAACTAAAACACTGATGAAAGAAGCTGAAGAAATTTTAGCCGTTTTATCAAAAGCAAGAAAAACAACAAGTGAAAAATAAATTAGATATGAAAACATACTCACTCATTTACTCATTCAATAATTCACTAATTTAATAACAGTGGCTGATTCAAACTTTGTAGATTACGTAAAAATTTGTTGTCGTACCGGAAACGGTGGAGCAGGAGTGATGCATTTGTTGCGTGATAAGCGTACTGCCAAAGGTGGTCCTGATGGTGGAAATGGCGGACGAGGAGGTGATATTATTTTAAGAGGAAGTTCTCAACTTTGGACTTTGCTTCATTTAAAATATCGCAAGCATATTTTAGCTCAAGATGGAAACCGTGGTGAAGGAGGAAGAAGAACAGGTTCGGATGGAAAAGATGAATATCTTGAAGTGCCACTTGGTACGATTGCAAAAGATGTGGAAACCGGTGAAGTGATGTTTGAAATTACAGAGGATGGACAAGAAGAAATTTTAGTTAAAGGTGGACGAGGCGGATTAGGAAATTATAATTTTAGTACGCCAACAAATCAAACTCCGAGATTTGCACAGCCTGGTGAACCCGGAAAAGAAGAATGGAAAATTTTGGAATTGAAAGTGTTGGCTGATGTTGGTTTAGTTGGATTTCCGAATGCAGGTAAATCAACTTTATTGAGTGTAATGAGTGCTGCAAAACCAGAGATTGCCGATTATCCTTTTACAACATTGGTTCCAAATTTAGGGATCGTTCAGTACCGCGATTTTAAATCATTTGTGATGGCTGATATTCCGGGAATTATTGAAGGCGCTCATGAAGGAAAAGGTTTGGGAACTCGCTTCCTGCGACATATTGAACGCAATGCAACTTTGCTTTTTTTAATTCCGTCCGATAGTGCAAACATCAAAGCAGAATATAAAATTTTAACCAACGAGCTTAAAAAATTCAATAAAGAATTGCTTGATAAAAAGCGTTTACTTGTGATAAGCAAAAGCGATATTTTGGATGATGAGTTGATGAAAGAAATTAAAAAAGAGTTACCACGAGTACCTCATTTGTTTATCAGTTCGGCAACAGGGTTTAATATTACAAAGCTCAAGGATAAACTTTGGGAAATGCTGAATGGAGAATAAAAAATTTGACTTTTTTCGATTGACTTTTTTTTGATTGTTTATCTTTTAGTTCTTGAATTTTTTGTAATTCCTCAACATCTAATTTATCTTTAAGTCTATAATTTCGATACTGTGTTTTGTTGGAAGATTATTAGGATTATAACCATGCATACCGTAAGCAATATTTATAAATGTTCGTAAATGTTGTAGTCGTTGTATAGGTGTTAGCATTGCCATTTCCTTTCGATCAAATTCTTCCTGTTCTTCAAAAGAATGAAAAATTTTAATATTCATTGAATAAGGAACAGCAGGTTCGTTTATTTGATTTTCATTTTCCGATTCTTTATTCAAAAATAGCATTTCTAAAACACTTCGTATTAATTGATAATTTTTTTCCTGATGTTGTTAGTGTCAGGTTAAAAGCAATAGGCTTTTCATTTATCATTGTACTATAAACCAGCACTAACATGATGTTAGCGAACAGTGGGGGGAAACTTTATACAATTATAACTACGGTATTTTACGATTTACTGATGCCAACCAAATAAAATGGACTAGAAAATTTTAGCATAAAAAAATCCCGAATCAATTAATTGGCTCGGGATTTAATCTGGGTTAAAAATTTCTTAGCAAAATTCTTCGAAAGCCGCTTGCAAATTAGCTGCTATCATTTCAGCACTTCTGCCTTCAATATTGTGACGTTCGATAAAATGTACCAACTCGCCATTTTTATATAAAGCAATTGATGGTGATGATGGAGGAAAAGGTGCAGTAAACTCACGAGCTTTCGAAACTGCTTCAGTTTCCATTCCTGCAAAAACAGTCAATAATTGCGAAGGTTTTTTTGCTGATGTGGTAACTGCTTTAACTACTCCCGGGCGAGCTGTTCCTGCTGCGCAACCGCAAACAGAATTAAAAACTAATAATTTAGTTCCTGTATTATCTGTTAATTCTTTTTCAACTTCGGAAGCTGTCATCAATGATTTGAAACCAACATTCGATAATTCTTGTCTCATTGGTGCAACCAACATTTCTGGATATGCCATAATTTTAAATTTAGATATTAGATTTACTTTTTACTTTTTACTTTTTACTTTTTACTTTTTACTTTTTACTTCA
>CAIUEQ010000014.1 GCA_903898215.1 uncultured Bacteroidota bacterium
GGTCCGATGATAGAATCTTTGATGATGGCGTAATTGAGTGTAGCATTTTCTCCGATTGAAACATTTGGGCCAATAATTGAATTTGAAATTTTACAATTCTCTCCAATAAAAACAGGAGCGATGATGATGGTGTTTTCAAATTTGTATTTTAGCGTATCATAATTTAACCGCTTCAAAAGAGTAGAATTGGTTTCCAGTAAAATTTCTTTTTTTCCGCAATCGAACCAATTATAAACATCAAAAGTTTTAAACTTTATTCCTTGCTGAACCATGCGCATCAAGGCATCGGTAAGTTGGTATTCGTTTTGGCTGGTAACTTTATTATTGATAATATATTCGAGAGCATCAATTAATTTATCGCTTTCATTAATTTTATATAACCCAACCAAAGCAAGATTAGATTTTGGAATAGAAGGTTTTTCAACCAATCTTTTAATCACACCATCATCATCCAATTCGGCAACACCAAACAAACGAGGGTCGTCAACTTTTTTAACTCCAAGCATCGAAACGTCACTTTTTAAAACAGCATCGAGGTCAACATCAACAATCGAATCGCCCAAAACAATTAAAATTTCACCCGCATCTTTTATCTGTTCCTTGGCTAAATAAATTGCATATCCGGTTCCACGTCCTGTTGTTTGAATAACGTATTCAGCTTTAATTTTTGGATAATGTGTTGAAATGTAATTCTCAATTTTATCACCCATATAACCGATCACAAAAACATATTCGTTGATTCCGGCTTTGATCAAAGAATCGATGATATGTGCCAAAATTGGCTTTCCTGCTATTGGAATTAATGCTTTTGGTTGTGTATGTGTATGCGGGCGAAGTCTTGTTCCTATGCCCGCTACGGGAATAATTGCTTTCATGTTATATGATTTTTATTAGTTTCAAAAATAGCTCTTTTGCATTGATGTCAAATTGCTAAATTGCGTTACAATTATAATTTTAAAATGATGAAAAAAGATAAAGAAATATTTGATTTGATTGAAAAAGAAAATCACCGTCAGGAACATGGACTTGAATTAATTGCTTCCGAAAATTTTGTCAGCAAACAAGTGATGAAAGCAGTGGGAAGTGTATTAACAAATAAATATGCTGAAGGCTTACCGGGAAAGCGATATTATGGAGGTTGTGAAGTTGTGGATGTAATTGAAAATTTGGCAATCGAGCGCTTAAAAAAATTGTTTGGAGCTGCATGGGCAAATGTGCAACCACATAGCGGAGCACAGGCAAATGCTGCTGTAATGTTGGGTTGTTTAAATCCGGGAGATAAGATTCTAGGATTTGATCTTTCGCATGGCGGACATTTAACACACGGTTCACCGGTAAATTTTTCGGGAAAATTATACAAGCCTTCTTTTTATGGTGTGGATGAAAGTACCGGAACAATTGATTGGAACAAAGTAGAAGAAACTGCAAAACGCGAAATGCCAAAATTGATGATTTGTGGTGCTTCAGCTTATAGCCGCGATTGGGATTATGTGCGTTTGCGTGCAATTGCTGATTCGGTTGGAGCTTTGTTATTGGCAGATATTTCTCATCCTGCAGGTTTTATTGCAACAGGTTTATTAAACGATCCAATTAAACATTGCCATATAGTTTCATCAACCACACATAAAACTTTGCGTGGACCACGAGGTGGAGTGATTATGATGGGACAAGATTTCGAAAATCCATTTGGTCAAAAAACTCCGAAAGGCGAATTGAAAATGATGAGTGCAATATTAGATGGTGCCGTTTTTCCTGGAACACAAGGTGGTCCGCTTGAGCACGTAATAGCAGCAAAAGCTGTTGCCTTTGGTGAAGCTTTAAGCGATGATTATAAAAAATATATCAAGCAAGTGCAAAAAAATGCACAAGTGTTATCGGCTTCATTTATCGAAAGAGGATACAAGATTATTTCGGGAGGAACAGATAATCATTTAATGCTTATTGATCTTCGAAATAAAAATGTGAGCGGGAAAGTTGCCGAAAACGCATTGGTAAAAGCAGATATAACTGTCAATAAAAATATGGTTCCGTTTGACGATAAGTCACCTTTCGTAACTTCGGGTATTCGTGTTGGTGCAGCAGCAGTTACAACAAGAGGTTTGAAAGAGAAACAAATGGAAAAAATTGTGGATTTAATTGATAGAGTGATTGTGAAAAATGAAGATGAAAAAACAATCAAAGATGTTCGCAAAAAAGTAAATAGTATGATGGAAGATTTTCCATTATATTAGAAATAATATTTACCATTTCTTAAGCCCACGTTTTAAACCGTGGGCTTTTTTTATCCCAACCTATGCTGAATTAGTGTTTGCACTTGGGCGTATAATTGCATAGGTGAAAACTTTCTCCAATTCATATTGTCAAATTCTCCACCAAAATTTAAATAATAATCGATACCTGCTCTTCTAAATTCTTCTAAAACATGTTCCTGAAAATTAACAGCAACGATCCATCCTTCATCAATATCCTGAAACCATTCTTCATAATAACAATCATCCGAACTATGAAAATTCAATACATTTTCGCCTATCAAAATAAATTTACTGATTCCATTTTCGATAAGCAATTCAACAACATCACGCTTTAAAAACATGATATCGTTTGTAACCGCATCGTTCCATTCTCCTAACATTTCAATCACTGCAAATTGTTTATGGTAATCGGCAAATAAGATCTTTATGTATAAGGTTGGCGATCCAAATTCGTCCCATTGAGGATGGATGACATAATTGTAAATGGTATTTGAAAATTCAAATTCGCTGTATTCACGTTCAAAGAATGGCGAATTCTGATCGTCTTCCGAACGATAGAGGTCTCTCCAAATATAATAGGGCTCAATTTCCTGCATCGAAGCGAATTTAGAATCACTTTAAAACTTTAACAAAAAATTTCTGTTAAAATATTGATAATCAAAAATGAACTTCAGGCCTTTGTTACTTCCCATAAATGATTATTTTTGCCGACCATTAAATGAACATTAACTTTTAACTAACAAATAAAACATGTCATATTTATTCACTTCAGAGTCCGTATCAGAGGGACACCCAGACAAAGTAGCCGATCAAATTTCGGATGCGCTTATTGATAATTTTTTAGCTTTCGATCCGAATTCAAAAGTGGCTTGCGAAACTCTTGTAACAACAGGACAAGTAATTTTAGCCGGTGAAGTAAAATCAAAAGCTTATTTAGATGTTCAAACTATTGCCCGCGATGTGATCAAAAAAATTGGTTACACAAAAAGCGAGTATATGTTTGAAGCAGATTCATGTGGTGTGCTTTCAGCTATTCACGAGCAATCTTCAGATATTAATCAAGGAGTAGATAAAAAAGATAAAGAAGAGCAAGGTGCAGGCGATCAAGGAATGATGTTTGGTTATGCAACAAGCGAAACTGATAATTACATGCCATTGCCTTTAGATTTGGCGCATTTGTTATTATTGGAATTAGCGGCAATTCGCAAAGAAGGTAAACAAATGAAATACCTTCGTCCTGATGCTAAATCACAGGTTACGATTGAATATAACGATAACAACCAACCAATCAGAATTGATACCATTGTAATCTCAACTCAACATGATGATTTTACAAAAGGTGATCAAAAGAAAATGCAAGTACAAATCACTAAAGATGTAAAATCTATTTTGATTCCTCGCGTGAAGAAACATTTGAAAGTTTCGTTACATAAATTATTTAATGATAAGATCACTTACCATATCAATCCAACAGGAAACTTTGTAATTGGTGGTCCTCATGGCGATACAGGTTTAACCGGTCGTAAAATTATTGTTGATACTTATGGTGGAAAAGGTGCTCACGGTGGTGGTGCATTCTCTGGAAAAGATCCAAGTAAAGTTGATAGAAGTGCTGCATATGCAACACGTCATATTGCAAAAAATTTAGTTGCTGCAGGAGTTTGTACCGAAGTATTGGTTCAGGTTTCTTATGCAATTGGAGTTGCTAAACCAATGGGTATTTATGTAAATACTTACGGTACTTCAAAACTAAAATTAACTGACGGACAAATTGCTAAGAAAGTGGAAAGCATTTTTGATATGCGCCCTTACTTTATCGAGCAACGTTTAAAATTACGTAATCCAATGTATAGCGAAACTGCTGCATACGGACATATGGGACGTAAGAACGAAACTGTTACTAAAACTTTTAGAACTCCGGAAGGAAAAAGCGTTACTAAAAAAGTAGAACTTTTTACTTGGGAGAAATTAGATTATGTAGAGAAAGTGAAAAAAGAATTTGGTATTAAGAAGTAATATCGAGTTTGTATAAAACTAAAAATGCCCGAAGAGTTTTCTTCGGGCATTTTTGTTATAAGGTTAATAAAAATTAGCTGTTCTTTATTTTCTTTTCAATAAGGGAGGTAGAAAAACCCGGAAGGAAATCGATGGTTTAAATAAGTTGTTTTTACAATAACTTAATTTCGTTATCAATTAACTCGTTAAATATGTGTGTTGCATCGATAATGGCAAGGTCTTCAATAAAATCAATCATACCTCGTTGAAATCCAAATCTCATTAATCCAGAATCTGTTTTAATATGATGTTTGCTTTTAAATAGTTTTAACTCTCGATAAATAACAGGCTCACTTATGCTTAATGTGATTGATATTTCTGTTATTGTTTTATCAAAAAACATTAACCTCAAAATTTTATTTAATCGGAAATTTATATTTGTTTCATTTGTTTCATTTGTTTCATTTGTTTCATTTGTTTCATTAAAAACTTTTTTTTCATAATAAAATTTACCCGACATGCAGTTTGCAATTGCTTTTTTTAATTGCTTTTCATCACATTCTTTCAATAAAAATCCTTTTACTCCAATGCTTTTAAGTTTTTTAAGATTCTCGTTAGATAAATGATTCGATTGGCAAATGATTACTATATCCTGCCACAATTTTGTTACAATAGTTGCTGCATGTTCTTCATCAACTTCGGGCAACACAGTATCCATAAATAAAAGTTGCGGCTTTTCTGTTTTTATTTTCTTAATTAATTCATCTCCGTTTTTTGCTTCAAAAATAATTTTGGAGTATCCAATAGTTTCAAGTTTTTGTTTGAGTATGTTTCTATATAGGACATCTGCTGATGCAATGGCAATTTTCATACTCTTAATTTTAGGTAAAGATATTTGAAAGATAAAAATTATCACTATAGTTTAAAAAACAGATAAAAATTTAAACAAATAGATAATTTTTTAAACGAAAGGCAATTTAGATTTGAGTATTCAAAACACCGGACACCCACTCTTGGAAAAATGAAGTGCCCGGGTTTAGTTAAATCTTAAACTTTTAAAACTTAACAAAACAAAAGTATGAAAACATTCACACATTTAAAACCGCTTGCCACGCAAGCCAGTAAACAACCAAGAATCTTTTTAAAAGCGAAAAGATTTTTATTTATGATGATGCTTTCGTTGGCATCTATTTATAATATAACAGCACAAACAACTAACTGTGTTGGTTGCACCCCAATTTCAACTTTAATCACATTACCACCAATTATTCTTTGTCCTTCATTAACACTTCGAGATAATACTATTCCTCCTCCAAACACTTTTACTGTACCTGATGCTGTATGGATGCAAATTAGATACTATGAAGTAGTATGTGGAGCTACCACTGCAATTAGTATTCATGATGTAACATTTAGCACTATGCAATATAATTGTGAGTTATACAATTTCACAGTAGTAAGTGGATGCGGTTACCCACCAGCGACACGCCCGTATGGTTTTATTGCGTCACCTTTTATTACTAATACTGCTGATTTAGATGCCTTAATTAAACAGCAAATAGCGATTCATGTTCCGATGCCGAATGGTAAATATATACCTAATGCTATTTATTTTGAGAAAGGTTGTATAGAATATGCAATAGTTCAATGGCCTGCTAACGCAAGAATGTGGGTTTCAGGAGGAGATTCTGCATCTCTTGGACACTATACTAATTTGACAACTTCAATTGTTGAAATACCTTGTGGTGAAGGTTGCTGCGAAGTAGAACTTGTAACTGGACCGGGTGGTGCCTATGGATATACATATATAAATGGTACATGTGATAATACACCGCCTGACCCCAATTATGTACCTACTTTTACTACTATGGATCAATACGGGAATATAGTAACTTATACCGGAACAATTAATCAAACTCTCGGTGCTTGTCATCCTTTTTGCAATGATGGTCCGCCAGTTTCAGCAAAAAGATCAATGAGTGTTAAAGGAGAAGATAAATCAGTAGAAATAGAATTTTCTGCTTTCCCTACTCTTGTTGAAGATATAATTAAATTTACTACATCTAGTCCGATTTTAAATATTGAAGTATACAGCATGGATGGTAAGAAATTAATTAATAAAGCGCCCGAAAACGATATGTTGAATTTATCAACATTAGCAAAAGGGATATATCTAATGCGGGTGTATTTTGGAAAAAATGACCTTAGAACTATTAAGATTGAAAAGCAGTAACTTTAACATAGCCAATACAGAAAAAAATTCTTTCTGTATTGGTTATATTTGACTAAAAATATTATTAAATGTTAAAAAAAATCCTATATGTATTATTAATATTTTTCTATTATACAACGAATGCACAAACATTTAAGATATGTAATCTTTATAAGGCACAATTAAATCAGGGAGCCTTAAATACAATCGTTGATAAAAACGGAAATAGATACACCACCGTAATATATGAAACGGATTTTATAATTGATAGTGCAGGATTTCCCATTACCATTCATAATAATTATTATACTGCAAGCGCGTTTAAGAATAACGCAATTGCTATTATTAAATATGATGCAGCAGGCAACTATTTGTTTCATTGTGCAATTAATACACCGTCCCATAATTATAACAGTGAAATTCTGATTGACATGGATGAGAATAAAAATCTCATTTTTGCTTATACAATAATTGGTCAAAAAGATACATTACAGGTATTGGATTCCTTAGACCTTATTGATTCAAAAAAAATACTCTATAAACGTATTTACACTCCGGTTAACCACGATCGAATAGGCATAATTGTTTGTAAGATAGATTCGAATGGTTATTTTATTTGGGCTAATTCTATAACACGTTGGAGGCATTCGCCTTCAGATTCTATATCCTATTGGGCTAGCAATACTGGTGTGTTTGGTGTAAACAGAGAATGTAAATCAATTACTCATAATACTGCGAATGATGTTTTTATTCATCTTGATTTGTATGAATTGCAAAAGCCTTATTACGATACACTAACGCTAACGCTTAGCATAGGGACTACAATTCCAATTTATATAAAACAAAAGGATTTAATGATAAAGTTCTCTTCATCGGGATTGTTATCCTATTATATCGAACCTTATACACTTAAAGTGCATAGCACTGCCAATTATACCAATACACTCCGCTCGGTTTCTGATGGCTTAAATAAATATACTTTGGTAAGATTTTTTACACCCTCTCCCGATACATTAATAGCTCCGGTAATATTACCTTTAGATACCGGTTATAATTTAGTGCTTATAAAAACCAACAATAATGACAGTATTGTTTGGGCAAAATTAATAGGTAGAGATACGGGTTATTTTGCTAATTCTTATACAAACAGTCCCTATGTTATGTGTTTTAATAATTCAACACAGGAACTTGCTTTAGGTTTTACTTTTTTTCCTTATTCATTTAAATTTAGTCAACCTCTTAATATTGCCTCAACTGCTTCGCTATTAATAGTAAGATTAACAGCTTTGGGTGCTTATATTCATTATTCTGCTTACGGCAATGCACAAATATTAAATTCACTCTCATATAATCCTATAACAAACGATTTGATAGCAATTGGGGAGGGATCTCTGATGAATTTATTTATTGGTAAATACAACCTGCAAAATTTTACTTACGATTTTAGATATTTTATTGCGTATTTTAATTCTCTTGATACCTGCATTGGCGCAAAGTTAATTGATATAACAGGAATAGGCTGGCGTGGTAATGTTCCCTGGAATGGTTTTCAGGATTTTGGTAATCAACTAACTGACAAATTTGGAAGAACCTATTTGTCGGGATCTTACTACAAAAATATTAACCTTCCTTGTGAAAAGGATACAGCTATTTCCTTTGATGGATTTGTATTAATAATAGACCCACCAACCAGACCTATAGACACAAGTGTTTGCCAAAAAATGGTTTCACCAAGCGGTAAATACATTTGGGATAGCACTGCTATTTATTCTGATATCCTAGCAAATAGTTTGGGTTGTGATAGTGTATTACTTTTTCGACTAAAAATATTGCAAACCAAAAGCACACTCAACACATCATTTTGTAAAAAATATATCAGCCCAAGTGGTAAATACACTTATACAAATAGCGGTAAATATTTTGATACAATACCCAACTCAAAAAATTGTGATAGTGTAATTACCTTAAACTTAATTTCATTATCAACTAAAGATAGTATTCAGGTAAGTTTTTGCAGAAGCTATTTAAGCCCAAGCGGTAAATATACTTATACAAATAGCGGTAAATATTTTGATACCATACCTAATTCAAAAAGTTGCGACAGTATTATCACTTTAAATTTAACATTGCTTAACAGCAGCATTGATAGTATTGCAGCAGGTTTTTGTAAAAGTTATGTAAGCCCAAGTGGTAAATATACTTATACAAGTTCGGGCAGGTATTTTGATACACTTACCAATTCAAAAGGTTGCGATAGCATTATTATCATCAATCTTTTTTCAAACAAAAATTCCGATTCAGTTTTTGTAAAAAGTTGTACTAATTATACCAGCCCAAGTGGTAAAAATGTTTATACCCTTTCAGGAAAATATTTTGATACCATACCTAATTCAAAAAACTGCGATAGTATTATCATTATCAATTATACAAAGCTCAGCACAGCAAATTCCATTAATATTAATAAGTGCGATACTTTTAAAAGTCCAAGCGGAAAATATATGTATTCCGTTTCAGGAATTTATATTGATACCATTCAAAACTCCAACAATTGCGATAGTATTATTACCATCAATCTTACCATTAGCAAACCCATAGTAAAAGCAACAAAATCAAACGATATTGATTGCACAAATAAGTTGGCAACTTTATTGGCAATTGGTGCAACAAAATATAGTTGGAGTCCGAATATTGCATTAAGTAATTATCAAATTTCAAATCCAATTGCCACACCAACAGCAACTATTACTTATACCGTTATTGGCACTGATACCAATAGTTGCAAAAGTTTAGACAGTGTGACTGTGAATGTAACTTTATCAAGTAAACATCAATCAATTGCAAATGTATTTACACCAAATGGTGATGGAATAAACGAATGTTTTAGTATCGATTCAGCAAACACAATTAAGAGTTTGAGTTTTTATATTTTCAATCGTTGGGGCGATCAAGTATTTTATTCTGCAAATCCGGAAGGATGTTGGGATGGGAAAAATGAAAACGGACAATCGGTTTCTGACGGAACTTA
>CAIUEQ010000015.1 GCA_903898215.1 uncultured Bacteroidota bacterium
ATGAAATTGGTGCATTCGAATCAGGTGTGGCAGCAAAGTTTTTGAATACGGTTCCTTCTGTAATTTTTGGAGGCAGCATGACTTTGTTGATTGTTGCTTACTCATCCATTAAAGCTAAAGCGCTAAAGAAATTTAAATATTGATTTTATTCCATTTTAAAATCCTTCAACATACCTGATTGTTTTTCCCAAATACCATTTTTAAAAATAAGGAAATCATACGACCCATCAGGAAGATATGTTTCAGGATGTCCGTAATCCTGAACGCGTGTTGGAGAAACATTTTCGTATACCAGAATTTTTTTCTTAGCCTCATATCTTAAAAGCATTGTAGCCGAATTGCTAAATTCGAAAACCAAACGTTTTAGTTTTTTCTTCTTTTTTAAATCAAAAATTTGTGCTCCGAAAAAGGGTTTGTTATTTTCAAAATATAATACATCAACAATTTTTTTATTGGTCATTTTATTATTGCCGTTCCAGCCTAAAAGGGTATAGTAATTTACTTTTTTATAGGTATTTAAAACAATCTTATAATATGTTGCACCATACCAAAATTCATTATCAACAGTAGTGTCAAGCGGGTTTTTTATTTTTGTCGAGCGATCAATTAGTGGATATAATGAACGTAAATTAGATGTATCTTTTATTTTTTTTATCATATCCGGATTCATTTGTATCACTCCGTAATAATGAAATTTCTCTTCCTTTGTAACCAGATTCCAAGTGATAATTCTGAACATATTATCAGGAGCATAATTGATAGAAACACATTTCAGTGAATCGAAATTATATTGATATGAACCACTGGTTTTAAGTGCACGACTCATTGTACGAATAAACATATATGCACTCGTAAAACGGTCGTTTTCCTGTTCAGCTCTGATCATTTGTTCGCCAAGTCCTGTAAGTCGTATTTCAGCATCATGTAAAGTATCCAACGATAATGAATCAACTTGTTGAGCAGAAGCAAAGCGAATGACTGCGGAAAATAAAACGAAAGCTAAAAATATTTTTTTCATCATTTGAGATATATAAAAGGTGTAATTTTTTATCGCCACAGATTTCACAGATTAATTATTGAAAAGAAATTTTAAAAAAATCTTTGCAATCTGTGGCTACATTTCAATTTGTCAAATCAAAAAAAAAACGACCCGACAAATGTAGCCGGATCGTTTTTTAGTTGATAAAATATTTATTTACACTTTCTTGATAACGATAGCAGAAGCACCGCCACCGCCATTACAAATGCCGGTAACACCTATTTTGCCACCTTCGTTTTTTAAAACTGTAGTGAGTGTTGCAACAATTCTTGAACCGCTTGAACCTAGTGGATGACCTAATGCCACAGCACCACCATAAACGTTTACTTTCTTAGGATCGAGTTTTAAAATTTCAATATTTACTAAACCTACAACCGAAAAGGCTTCATTCAATTCAAAGAAATCAACATCATTTATTTCAACGCCTGCCATTTTTAAAGCTTTATTGATAGCAATTGCAGGAGTAGTAGTAAACCATTCAGGAGCTTGAGCAGCATCAGCAAAACCAATGATTTGAGCCAATGGAGTTAAACCAAGTTCTTTCACTTTGTCACCACTCATTAAAACCAAAGCACTAGCTCCATCATTTAATTTTGATGCGTTTGCAGCTGTAATCGTTCCGTCTTTTTCGAAAGCAGATTTTAATGTTTTAATTTTATCGAAGTTAACTTTTGTGTATTCTTCGTCTTTCGAAACAATGATTGGATCTTTGCCACGAACAAAAACTTCAACAGGAGTAATCTCATCAGCGAATGCGTTTTTCTCATATGCTTTTGCGGCACGTGTATATGACTCAATAGCAAAATTGTCTTGATCTTCACGAGTGATTTTGTATTCACGAGCACAGATTTCACCGGCATTTCCCATATGAAAATCTTTGTACACATCCCACAAACCATCTTTCACAACACCGTCAATAACTTGTCCATGTCCCAAACGATAGCCATTGCGGGCTTTATCTAAATAGTAAGGAACATTGCTCATACTTTCCATTCCACCTGCAACAACTACATCGTTTATTCCAAGCATAATACTTTCGGCACCAAGCATAATAGCTTTTGAACCTGAAGCACAAACTTTGTTAATGGTAGTTGAAGGCACAGTATTAGGAATTCCGGCACCAAGCATTGCTTGTGTTACAGGTGCTTGTCCGAGTCCTGCTTGAAGAACATTTCCCATGAAAACTTCATCTACAATTTCGGGTTTGATATTGGCTTTTTGTAATGCTGATTTTATAGCGATAGATCCTAATTGGGTAGCACTTAATGACGATAAAGAACCGCCAAAAGCTCCGATAGGAGTGCGTGCAACAGAAACGATAAAAACTTCTTTCATATTTATGATTTTTTAAATTTTGACGAGCAAATGTAACGATTTTGATATATGCTTGTACAAAATTTTACAATCTGTTTTTATGATTTTTGTTATAAATTAAATTGAACAAAATAACATGCTTTTTAATTCAATAAATTATGCTGTTTTCTTACCGATTGTATTTATAGCATATTGGTTTATCACGCATAAAAACCTTAAAGTTCAAAACTTTTTGTTATTGTTATCAAGCTGTTTTTTTTATGGTTTTTGGGATTATCGGTTTTTGTTTGTACTGATGGTCTCCATTTTTTTAGATTTTTTTACTGCAATAAAAATGCATGAATCAAAAAATCTATTTAATAGGAAAATGTGGCTATTGCTAAGCATTTCAGTGAATGTAGGTTTTCTTTTCTTCTTTAAATATTACAATTTTTTTATCGAACAATTTGCTCAATTGATTTCAGAATTTGGGATGAAACCCAATTACTATTCTTTAAAAATCATTTTGCCGGTAGGTATTTCGTTTTACACTTTTCACGGTTTATCATACATTATTGATGTTTATAAATGCAAAGCCCAACCTACTAAAGATTTTATTGCGTATGCTGTTTTTGTAAGCTTTTTCCCTTTGCTGGTTGCAGGTCCGATTGAAAGGGCAGGACATTTACTGCCTCAGATTTTAAAAAAGAGAACTTTTGATTTTGGTTTTGCCGTTGATGGTTTAAAACAAATTTTATGGGGGCTGTTTAAAAAACTTGTGATTGCTGATAACTGTGCCGAATATGCCAATCAGATTTTTAATAATCAATCAACTTATTCAGGAAGTACTTTGGTGCTTGGTGCTTTGTTATTTTCATTTCAAATTTATTGTGATTTTTCGGGTTACTCTGATATTGCAATTGGTTCAGCAAAACTTTTTGGAATAGATTTACTTCGCAATTTTGCTTTCCCATATTTCTCAAGAGATATTGCTGAATTTTGGAGAAGATGGCATATTTCACTCTCATCGTGGTTTAAGGATTATATTTACATTCCTTTAGGTGGCAGTAATGGAAGTAAGTTTACAAAGATTAGAAATGTTTTTATTATCTTTCTTTTGAGTGGGTTTTGGCATGGTGCAAACTGGACTTTTATTGTTTGGGGAGCATTAAACGCAACCTTCTTTTTACCGTTGCTGTTATTAAATAGAAATAGAAAAAACATTGAAATTGTGGCTGTCGGAAAATTGTTTCCATCATTTAAGGATGCAATAAAAATAATCCTCACGTTTTCTTTAACAACTTTTGCTTGGATATTTTTCAGGTCAGAAAGTATGACAAATGCTTTTAATTTTATTGATAGAATATTTACCGTTAACTTTTTTTATTTACCTGAAGTTTCTAAAAAAGTTATCCCGCTTTTGCTATTAATGATTTTCTTTATAGCTATCGAATGGCTTGGAAGAGAAAGGCAATACGCCATTTCACATATCGCGTTTAGAAAACATTATTTAGTAAGGTGGTCATTTTTTTCGTTTATTATTTTTTTAATTGGCGTGTTTATGCAAACAACAGAAACGCCTTTTATATATTTTCAATTTTAGTTTTCAGTGAAGAAGTTTTTAAAATTTGTCATTATTTTTATTTCATTTTCTACTTTGTTTTACTTGGTAGCATTGATTCTTTGCGCCCTCGTATTGCCCTCAGGTTTAACTAAAAATATTCAATATCATATTGGTGGAACCGGACAGATGAATTCTAGAATTAAAGATATTCAAAATTTCAAAAATTGTGACATTGTGTTTTTAGGTTCATCTCATGCCTATCGTAGTTTTGATACCAGAATATTTAGCCAACAACATATTAAAAGTTTTAACCTAGGGTCAAGTTCTCAAACTCCAATTCAAACCGAAATGTTGTTAGATAAATACCTCGATTATTTAAATCCAAAAACAATTGTTTACGAAGTATATCCGTTAACTTTTACTGAAGATGGTGTTGAATCAGCTTTGGATTTAATTGCAAATGATCATATCGATTTGAATACATTTAATATGGTTTTGAATTTGAATCACACCAAAGTTTACAACACTTTTTTATATGGTTATTTCAGACAGTTTTTTTCGTTAAATGATGTTTTTTCTGAACCCCGAAATATCAATGATGATACTTATATTGACGGTGGTTTTGTGGAGAGGAAATTAACTTATTACAATCACGATTCAGTTTATAAATCGAAGATGCTTGAACTTAATAAAAATCAAAAGCAATCTTTTGAAAGAACAATTTTGAAACTAAAACAACGAGGTGTAAAAATCATTCTTGTTCAAGCTCCTGTTACTCATAATTTGTACAATTCTGTTTTAAATAATTCGGTAATCGACAGTTATTACATTTCAAAAACGCCTAATTATTTTAACTTTAATAATGTGATAAATTTAAACGACCACCAACATTTTTTCGATGCAGATCATCTTAATCAAAATGGAGTTCAGTTTTTTAATACATCTTTGATAAATCTTTTAAAACAAAAAGAATTAATATTCACAAAATGATAGAGCGAGCTTTTGTATATGGAGATCTTTTATTTGAAACCATTCGTGTTAAAGATGGCCTTATTTGCTTTGCCGACAAGCATTTTAATAGATTGCTTGAAAGTGCGAAAGTGTTGAAATTTGAATCTGATGTACTAACTTATGATATTTTTATTCAGGCTATAACTGGAAAACTTGCAGATAAAAAAGATGCCCGTGTTCGTTTTGTTTTATACCGAAAGAGTGATGGTTTTTACACACCTGTTTCAAATACTATAAAATGGGAAATTGAAATATTTCCTTTTGTAGAAAGCGGAAAAGTTTGTGAAAGGTTAGGCGTTTTTACTGAGTATAAAAAAAGTTGTCAGCAACTTTCTAACTTAAAATCAGGAAACGCACTTATTTATGTTTTGGCAGGATTATATGCAAAGCAAATTAATGTTGACGACTGTTTAATCCTTAACGAACATGGTAGAATTTCAGAAACCATCAGTTCCAATATTTTTATATTAAAGGACGGAGTGCTTATTACACCACCACTTTCAGAAGGCGGTGTAGATGGTGTGATGAGAAAAGTTTTGTTAGAGAAAGCAAAACAGCATGGACTTGAAATTGGAGAAAAACCTATTGAACAACATGATGTGATGAATGCAGATGAGGTGTTTTTGACCAATGCAATCAATGGTATTGTTTCAGTAAATTCTTTTCAATCAAAAATATTTTCAACAAATTTTACAACCAATTTAAAATCAACTTTCGACTTCTGATTTTCATCTTATCTTCGAAAAATTATTTAATAAATATATACAATGAAAAAAATCATTCTTACCATTTGCTCAGTAATTACAGTTTTTATTTTATCATCCAGCACAAATAAAAAATGTGATGAAGGAATGTTTCCTTTATCAGACCTTAAAAATATTGATTTACAAAAAGCCGGATTAAAAATTTCAACTCCCGAATTATATAATCCAAACGGTAAAAGTTTGATTGATGGCATTGTAAGAGTAGGTGGTTGTACAGGTTCATTTATTTCAAATGACGGTTTGCTGATTACTAATCATCATTGCGCTTTCGGTTTTGTTCAGGCAATCAGCACCACAAAAAATAATTATATTAAACAAGGTTTTTTAGCTAAAAATAGGGGTGAGGAAGTTCAGGCAAAAGGGCTCGTCTGTAAAATTACAGCAAGCTACGCTGATGTGTCGGAAAAGGTTTTGGCAGGAACACAAACCATTACAGATGCAGTTGAACGACTAAGTATTATTGCTGCAAACATTAAAACAATTACACAAGCCGAGAACAAATCTAATCCTGATTTGCAATGCGAAATATCTGAAATGTTTACCGGAAGAACTTATGTTTTGTTCCGCTATAAATTATTAAAAGATGTGAGGTTGGTGTACGTTCCTGCTCGTTCTATTGGTGAGTATGGTGGTGAGTTAGATAATTGGGTTTGGCCTCGTCACTCCGGTGATTTTTCTTTTCTTCGTGCATATGTTGCGCCTGATGGAAGTGCTGCAGAATTTAACGAGAAAAATATCCCTTACAAACCGGCAACTTTTTTAAAAATAAATCCAAAAGGAGTAAAGGAAAACGACTTTGTGTTTATTTTAGGTTATCCCGGAAGAACCTTCAGACATCAGCCTGCAGCATTTTATAAATATCACGAACAGTATATGCTAAAATATATCAGTGATATTTATGATTGGCAAATTTCTAAAATGGATGAGATGGGAAAAGGAAACGATAGTCTCCAGATAAAATATTCTGCTAAAATTAAAAGTTTGGCAAATGTTACCAAAAATTATAAAGGCAAATTGCAAGGTTTCAGGAGAGCCGGTTTAACTCAGCAAAAATATGCTGACGAGAATATGTTGAATGATTTTATCAATGCTAATTCTAAGCTTAAACAACAATACGGAACAGTTATTCCACGAATTAATACGTTGTATGAAGAAGTGATGAAATTTGCTCCTCGTAATTTATGGTACGATCAGATTTATAATTTATCACCCATTTTTCAAACTGCGGCAATGATTGATAATTATGGAAAAGCATACCACCTTTTGAAAACAGATGATGAGAAAAAACTTTTTAAGGACAAACAATTGCCTCGAATTAAAGCATCATTTTACAGACTAATAAACCAGTACGACCCAACGTTTGAAAAAGCAGCATTCAAAAAAATGCTATTGGATGCTCAGAAATTTAATAAAGATAATGAAGTGAAATTCGTTTCAGCTTTTATGAATGATGTTAAAAATGAAATAGACC
>CAIUEQ010000016.1 GCA_903898215.1 uncultured Bacteroidota bacterium
AAAAAAATACGGAAATAAATGATAGTATAAAAAAAACAGATTCTATAATTGGATTTATTAATAATAAATTTAAAGATTGCACTGATGACGCATGCCGCGAAGTCAAAAGTAATTTACTATATAAACCAAATAATAAAAAAATTGAATTTATTAATGATCGAATGAAAACAAGCTTTCAAATCGATTCAATTAGTCAGCTATATTATTTAGATCAAATTAATGAACATAGTGAAGAATATATCGATCTAGGTGGTCAAAAATACAATTATCGTATGAAAATAAAAAATGACATTAAAGAGAATTATGATAAAAATGTATTGAAATTAGAAAAAAATTTGAAAATACCTTCAATAAATATCTTTTGGATTACGCCAATTGGTGGGATAAGCGACCAATCATTTAAATCTTATGATTCCAAAGCTTTATTTGATAATCAGATAAAGACTAATTCTTTAATTTCTTATAACTATGGATTAGATTTTAATTGGTTTAGAAGAGATTCAAGTTTTAGGCAATGCATTTTTATTAATGCCGGTGGGCAATATAAATTTACGAATAATTTAACTGATTTGACTAGTTTTGTTATTAATCAACAGACCTTAATTAGTAATAATAATATAAACCGGACGTTGAAAAAAGATTATACAGTATATGCGGATAGTTTAGTAAAAAAGTATTATGCTGTGTATGTGTATATTAATTACATAGAATTCTTTGGAAAGAGACAAACTAATGCAATACATATAAATCCCACTTGCGAGTATAGAAATACTGCTGAGGATGTTTATAGTGGATTAATCGGCTATATCCATAGTTTCAATAATTCTAAATCTGGAAAAGGTATTTTGAATACTGAGATTTACGTAAAATTCAATGATATTTCAAATGCGTTAAAATCAGATGATGTATTTGAAAAAAGAATTCAAATAGGTGTATCTTTTGCACTACCGATCAATATAAATATTAATTAAAAATTAAGTAAATATGGATAATGAAAAGAAAAATTTGAAAAAGAGTTTTAGAGATGGCACTCTAGAACCTGCACAATTAGGTTCATTTATTGAAATGGTAATGCAATATAGAGGTTATTATATTGAAAATAAAAAAACAATATGGGCAGGACCTTGGAGGAATGACCATGCAGCAGCTGCCGCAGATGCAATGCAATATGCCCAACAAGGATATGAAACAGGAATTCGGCAGAGGCAGAGTTAAATGAAAACAAATATTAAGTTGAACTTTTTTTCATCAGGTTACTTGTAATGATTGTACAGCAGAAACCATTTTGCAAGGCAATAATGGTTAGACCAGCAACACTTCCCCCATCTAATGATTTCCAAAGTAAAGCATACACAATAGGGGCTCCAAATAATCCCATCCAAAGGTCTATAGATGTAAATATACTTTTAAAGAACTCCTTCAAACTTCCAATATGTGTCTGACCCTTATCTTTCATTGATTGCAATTCTCTGTAACACGCACCAATTAATACTCCCAAAAGAGTAATTACAAATCCATAAACTATTATTAAGAAAGATTGTTGCTTTGCCACTTCATTAGCCCCAAACTGTATTTCCTTAGTTTCGGAAAGTTTCCACCAGATAATAAAGCCTGCAACAGCAAGCAACGGATAAAATAAATAAAATTTTTTCATGTAATTAATTTTTATTTTGATGCAGAAAAAAAATCTTTTTTAAGCCACTAATAAATAAAACAGCGTCATTGTTTGTATTAACTCTCATATGCAAATTCTCATCCCCTGGAAAAAAAACTGTTCTTGCTTCTTGCTTATCCAAGTCAAGTTGAAATACACAATCAGCGTTAAAATTAATAAAATATTTGTTTTTGGCGATTAATTTAAATCTTTCTCTATACATGCGAGGGTCGAAATCTTTCAAGCTGTATTTGTTCAAAACTTTCTGACTTAGAAATGCGAAACATTTCCCTTCATATAACTTTGAGTCTGAAACCGAAAGCCTAAAAAGTTGCCAGCAATCTGGAATACCATCCTTTCTAATAATTTTTGATATAAAGATATTCTTTATATCATTGTCGTCAAACAAAATCAGATTCGAACCTTCGTCATATTGATTTTCTTTATTTCCTTTAAAAAAACCTTCTGGCAAATTTATTGGTAAGTAACCAACAAATGATAAATTGACTCTATTAATGAAAGAAATTCCACATAAAAATTTCTTTTCTCCTATAATCTCATATACTAAAAGTCCAATTTTGTCAAAATTAAATATTGGCCTAAAGTAGTCAATCATAAAACTTTTTTTATCAATGACTTTCAAAATTTCTTTTTCAAGAGAACCATTCTGCAAGTGAATTATAGAGTCCTTTTGAAGCTTTTCAATTAATGAATCTTGAATAATAATTTTTGCATCAAATGCATCTGAGCATTGAAAAGACTTCAAGTTTTGAAATAATTTTGTAATGGCACTTTGAGGAGTTAATTGAAATTGCATGCTTTTTAATTCATACAATTCTTTCTCTTTCAAACAAAAAATTCTATTATTTTCTAAATTTAGTAAACGAACCCTATCTGTCGAATCGTAAAAACGCTTTTTTATTTGAAAAGTAAACAATGACCTTATATCTATTGAGTTTATATCACTTCTATTTTGCGAAGCAGACATTAATTTATCAAGAGGTATTTTGTAAAATTCATTCGCTGAAGTTGGCATTGCAACAATTGACCCATCTGATGAAAAGTTAACATCTAAAACAGGTTCAGGAAAAGAAACAGTAGTTATTGAATGTTGATTGGCCAGTTCCTCAAGTTTATCGAGAAAAGTATAAATAAACTCCGCCTTACTTAGAACTACTGGTGATATATTCTTTTTGTCGAGAATTGACTTTATCAAACTCTTTGTTCTAGTGATATAGGTTGGATGAGCAACATCGCTAAAAAACGGAGAATATGGACTTATACCATACAACATACCAAGAATTATAGAATTATTCATTTCGAGTAATGAAATTGTGGCAACTTCTTCCTTACCTGAATTAGCAGTTGATAAATCAATCTGTTGTCCAATATTACGATAGTAATCAGTACCTTTTTCAAAATTAAGATAATCTGCGACTTTGGCGATGGCAAAGGAATCTGCTTCAGCCTCCATTTTTCTAAATGAAGGATTTTCTTTTTCATAAAGGAAATCAAAAAAACCAGCAGAAGTACAATGAAGTTTGTAGTGACCCAACTCATGTAAAACAATAAAAGTAAGATAAGTACTTAGAAACGGTAAATCTCCTTGGTTTAGCTGGATGCCTGATGAAGGTTCGTAAATCATCCAATCATCTGGTCTAATTAATGAAATGTCTATAAAGATAGCATTAAGGCTAGCATCATAAATTGCATTTCCTTTGTTGCAATAAGTAATGCACTTTATCTCTTGTGAAACTATAAAAAAGTTGAGAGTGTTTTTAACTTCTAAGTTATAATCAGATATTTCGTTAATCCTTATTTTTTGTTTTACGTCAACAATAGAGTTAAGATTATTTAAAAGTAATTCGAAATTTTCTTTTTCTTTGCTTGTTAACTTGATAAGTTTGTTATCATGTATAGCTTTCCGTAGTTTTTCAATTCTGTTATCGGTTGGACTTACCAAGAGCCATATTGAAAACGCACAAAGGGCAGATATAAGTAATATTTTTAGTTTGATATTCATTATCAAAAGCAAAAATACTATTTATTATTTGTAGTATAAATTTGAAAAATATTAATTACTTTCAAAGGTCACATTTTGCTTTTTTTGATCAATCACTGTTGACCAAACTCAAATCAGATTATCAATCTGACGTTTACAGTCAAATATTTTTATCATTCATTATTAAAACTACCAACCATTGTTGACGGACAACAGCTATCCACTGAGAGCCAAATGTAAGAATAATTCCAAAAAGAAAGTAAGAAAAATTACCTCCCGAAGTCCGATACACGGTCACCCACTGGCTCGGCTGTCCACATAGCAAGATTGCATGTGGACGGTCTTCTATGACCGCCACATGCAATCTTGCGGGGAAAAAGAATTTTTCCCCGTGCCCCTTTTTCTTTAAAAAACCAACAAAATATTAATAGCGAAACGCTATAAATATTTTGTTGGTTTTTTGTTAAGTGTAAATTAAACTATTATTTTAAAGATAATAATTATGGGTTGAATAATTTGATAGACTATAATCTAAAATGGTATAATTAGGCAAATAGATTTGTACCTCTTAAAATA
>CAIUEQ010000017.1 GCA_903898215.1 uncultured Bacteroidota bacterium
TAAATACCATTGCTGTATTCGTTTACATTTATTTGTGTGTCGTTAGCGTTTACGTTGATCACTTCAACAGTTCTGCCTGTAATATCCATCACATTAATTATTTTGGCAACATTTCCATCTATAGAAAAATTGATCACATCTTTTGCAGGATTTGGATAAACTTTAACTGATTGTGCAGTATTTGCAATATCATTTACGCCAGCATTTACAGAGAATGTAACACCATTACAAGCTTGATCATTTGCAGGATTTGCATCTGCAACTATTGTTAAAGTACCATTAACAGTTGCAAACACTAAAACTTGTGCACAAAAAGTTGAACCACGAAAAGTTGTTATTCCTGAATAAGACAAACCTGCTATTTTAAAAGGAACTGAACCTCCAACAGGAATTGGTGTATTTACAAATGATTGTCCAATTGCAGCACCACTGGTGTTTTTTAATTGAACTCCTCCTACTATAAATATTACCATAAATGAATCGTTTGTAGTAATTGGAACAGAACCTACGTTATTAATAGTTCCTGTAATGTCAAACGATGATCCATTAACAATTGCATAACCATTAGTAGGAGTAATTAATGTTGTACTAAAATCTTTTTGCGCAAAAGCAAAAACACTAGTAAGCGTTAAAATTGATAGTAATAATTTTTTCATAATTTTATTTTTTAGAGTTAATTTTCTAATACAAATATTGCTAAATAGTTGAACAATAAAATTATTTAAGAATAAAAATATTAACAACTGTCTTATTTTTTATAGTGATCGGAAATTAATTTTGCTTTCGAATGCCCTACAATTTGAGTTAACATTTCAATTGAAGCTTCTTTTATTTTCTTTACTGATTTAAGTTCACTCAACAATAACTTAATTGTTTCCTCTCCAATTCCTTTTATTTCTTCTAGTTCAGATTTTAAAGTTCCCTTATCACGTTTGCTGCGATGATGGGTAATTCCAAACCGATGTGCTTCATCTCTTATTTGCTGAATAATTTTTAGTGTCTCCGATTTTTTATCGATATATAATGGCAATTCATCTTCGGGATAAAATAATTCTTCCAATCGTTTTGCTATTCCAAGAACAGGCACTTTTCCATATATTCCCAACTCTTTTAAACTCTCCACTGCCGAACTCAGTTGACCTTTTCCTCCATCAATTACAATTAGATTTGGAAGAGATTCATTTTCGTCAAGCATACGTTTATATCTTCTATAAACTACTTCTTTCATGGTTGCAAAATCATTGGCACCTATTACTGTTTTTACATTAAAATGCCGGTAATCTTTTTTGCTTGGCTTGGCATTTTTAAAAACCACACATGCTGAAACAGGATAAGTTCCCATGATGTTTGAATTATCGAAACATTCAATATGTACAGGTGGTTCCGTTAATCGTAAATCGCTCATCATTTGCGAAAGAATGCGATCAGTTTTTAATTCGGGATTGAGTTTTTCGTATTGATCGAGCTTATCTTTTTTATAATAAAGCGCATTTTTCATCGAAAGGTCGAGCAGCTTTTTCTTGTCGCCCAACTTTGGAACAGTGAAAATTAATTCATCATCTTTCAAACCCATTTCAAACGGAACAACAATTTCTTTGGAAGTACTTTTATATTGTTCACGAACTTCAGCAATTGATAATTCCAAAAGTTCTTCATCACTTTCATCCAACTTTTTTCTCAATTCAAAAGTTTGGGTTTGAATAATCATACCGTTGGCAACTTTCAAATAATTTACAAAAGCAAAACGTTCATCGCTCACCAAACTGAACACATCAACTTCATGAATAGAACTGTTTACAATTGTTGAACGGCTTTGATAATTTTCGAGGGTTGAGAGTTTGTATTTATATGAGGCAGCTTTTTCAAATTGCATTTCATTGGCAGCTTCAGTCATCAGTGTTTTCAAATGTTTGGTAACAACACCAATATTTCCACGCAAAATTTGTTTGATTTGTTTTACCGCAATTTCATAATCTTCCTCAGATTGAAAACCAACACAAGGTGCTTTACAATTTCCAATTTGATATTCTAAACAAACTTTAAATTTTTGAGCTTTGATATTTGCTTCCGATAAATTTAAATTACAAGTTCGTACCGGAAATAACACTTTTATCACATCCAAAATAGTATGCATCATCATGCCATTTGCATATGGACCAAAATATTCAGAGCCATCATCAATATGCTGACGAGTAAAAAATATTCTCGGGAAACGTTCGTTTTTTATACAAATAAACGGATACGTTTTATCGTCTTTTAAATTGATATTAAACTTTGGCTGAAACTTTTTGATAAGAGAATTTTCTAACAACAAAGCATCAATTTCGGTATCAACAAGTGTAAACTGGATATCACAAATTTTAGAAACCAGCACTGCAGTTTTTCTATTTTCGTGATGCGTTTTAGTAAAATAGGAATTAACTCTTTTCTTTAAATTTTTAGCTTTACCGATATACATCAAAACACCTTCCCCATCAAAATACTTATATATCCCTGGAGTTTCGGGAAGACTTTTGATGATTGATTTTAATTTAGGCGATTGCATTGTTGCGAAAGTAACAATTGAAGGTGATAATTTGCCTACCTGTTATTTCAAATAAACTTAAACTCGTTACATAACATAAACACCTTTAAAATATTAAAGTTGATATATTGTATGATAAAGTAATCAGAAAAAATTACGCTAATTTACTCAGCGCCAATTCAAGTTTGCTCAGCATCTCATCAATCTCTTCTTTTTTGCAAGTGCCAACACTTAAGCGATACCAAGGCGAATCTTTTGAAGCACCAAAACAATAAAAAGGAACAACAGCAATTTTAGCTTCATTTAAAATATATGAATTCACATCAGTTTGTGTTTCCAGAATTTTACCATCGGCAGTTTTTTTACCGGTAAGATCAAATTTTATTGTAAGATAAATTGCTGCTTGAGGATTAATGGCATCAATAGCATATCCTTTATTTTTTAAAGTAGTAAAACCATCAAAAATTTTGTGCAATCTCACTTCAATTTCAGATTTAAAATTGGTAAGATATTTTTCAATTGCATCTGTTTTTACCAAATATTTTGCTGCAGCTTTTTGCTCTGGCATTGGACTCCAAGCTCCAACATGAGAAAGTATAAATTTCATTTTCCCAATAATATTTGCCGGCCCCATTGCCCATCCTACACGCACACCTGTAGCACAAAAAGCCTTACTCATTCCATCAACAAAAACGGTATAGTTTTTTAATTCCGGACGTAATGAAACCGGATTAATATGTTTAGTTTCTCCAAAAGTGAGTACCGAATAAATTTGATCAAAAAGGATAAACAATTTTTTCTCATCCACTCCTCGAAGTTTATTCTCTTCAATAACAATATCACAAATCTCTTCAAGTTGTTGTTTGCCAAATGCAGTTCCTGTTGGATTTAATGGTGAACATAAAGCAAGCAAAGTAGCGCCTTTTAAATAGGGTTTTATTTTTGATGCAGTAGGCATAAAATTCTCTTCGGCTGTAGTTTCAATTGCTACATGTTCGCCTCCAACAAAATGAGTATAGTGATTATTATTCCATGAAGGAACAGTATAAATAACTTTTTCTCCTGCATCAACTATAGCTCTGTAAGTAGCATATATCAATGGTCTTCCTCCTGCAGAAATTAATATTTCGTTAGAAGAATAATCAAGGTCTTGTTGTTTTTTAACAAATGAACTTACCGCTTCACGCAATTCTAAAATGCCATCGGCAGCAGGATAATTCGTTAGATGATTTTTGTAAGCTTCAATTATTTCGTTTTCAAACTCCTTTGGAATTGGAAAAATATTCGGGTCAAAATCTCCTATGGTAAAATTATAAATTTTTTCTCCCTGTTTTATTTTTTCATTGATATCGCTTGCGATCTTGATAATCTCGGAACCAATAAGTGTTTCTGCAAGTTGTGATAATTTCATCGATAAATTTTTCTAATTATTTTATTTGGTAAGAATAGATTTTTGTATGGGAAATTCTACTGAATTTTATCACCAATATTTCTGTCAAAGGTCAGTTCTTGATCTTTTCCCATTTGGTTGAATTGGTAATATTCATTTCATTGAGTAAGGCCACAACTTTAGGTTTTTCACTAGGACCAGCGTTCTTAAAAATATTTACAAGTTCATCCGATTTAGCTTCAAAAAACATTTGCAATACAGCTGTATTCGGATTTGTTTTATAAACTTTTTGAACTAGTTCTAAACACGTATAAATAACTTTTCTGGCATCTTCCGGATTTTTAATCATCGCGTCTAAACCTTGTCGATGGTACTTGTAGTATGTTTCGCGAATGGGTTTAAATTGTTCACTCAAAATATTATCAATCAAATTATATCTCGAACGCATAGCTTTTTCAAAAGGTTTCCATCCCATTAATCCACCTTGCTGAGCATTTGAAACAACACTAAATGCTTTATTGAAATAAGGTGTCCCTCCTAGCATTCCAAACGAATCGTAATCTAATCCTAAAATATAATAAGCATAAAAACCCATCAAAGAAGAAAGATTGGACGTATAGCTATTTTCATTAAAATCTAAACGTTGAAATTCGGTATAATCAAACTCCCAACTATCATCCAAAAAATTAAATAATACCGAATTGTAAGAAGAACCGAAAACTGGTCGCACGCATTGAATCTGACCGCTACCGGTAAAATGATTTGTTTGTTGGTCGTAAGCAGTTAGAATAATTTGAATAGTACATTCTACTTTCTCGTTTGTTTGTATTTTGTCGTTACTCCATTTGGTATTATTCATGAACTCCGACAAAACCTGTTCGAGGGTGCGAAATATTCTTTTGTCGGTTAACTGAATTGCATTATCAAGTATTGTTACTTTACAATTCAAATCTTGAGAAAATGAAGTTGTGATAGAAGATAAAAAAATAATTATCAGAATAAATTTACGCATGCATCATCGATATTACTTTATGAACGATATCCTGAGCAACTTCTGATTTTGATTTTAATTTATAGTCGGTTTTATTTCCTTTTTTATCTATGATGGTAATTTTATTTGTTTGATGAGCGAAGCCTGCACCTTTACTTTTCAATGAATTCAACACAATAAAATCAAGGTTTTTTGCATTAAGTTTTTTTACAGCATTTTCAACTTCGTTATCGGTTTCAAGAGCAAAACCTATCAGAAGTTGTTTTTTGTTTTTCATCCTCCCGAGTTCTGCTAAAATATCTTTTGTTTTTTTTAGTTTGAGATGAAGTTCATTTCCACTCTTCTTAATTTTTGTAATCGAAACTTTCTCGGGAGCATAATCAGCAACAGCAGCGCTCATCACAGCAATATCCGTTTTATCAAACTGCTTCACTGTTTTTTCATACATTTCCTCAGCTGAAGTAACGTCAATTCGTTTGATATTATTTGATTGATGCATTTCAGTTGGGCCTGAAATAAGAGTAACCTGTGCACCATGTCTGGCAAATTCTTCTGCAATTGCAAATCCCATTCGTCCGCTTGAATGATTACCAATAAATCGAACAGGGTCAATACTTTCGTGTGTAGGACCTGCAGTTACTAAAACTTTTTTGCCTTTTAATTTTTCAGTTGCCTGAGTTGTATGAATAAGCAATTCAAGAATTTCCTCAGGTTCCAACATTCTACCTTCACCCGATAAACCACTGGCTAATTCACCATCACCAACAGGCAAAATAATATTACCAAAATCGCGCAGCATTTGTAAATTGTTTTGTGTAGATGGATGAGCAAACATATCAGCATCCATTGCAGGGGCAACATAAACATTGCACTTTGCCGAAAGATAAGTTGCCAATAAAATATTGTCACAAATACCGTGGGCCATTTTACCTATTGTATTTGCCGTTGCCGGAGCTATCAAAAAAATATCAGCCCATAAACCAAGCTCAACATGACTGTTCCAAACTCCTTCGTTTGTTTTTACAAAAGTGCTTATTACCGCATTTTTCGAAAGTGTAGAAAGTGTTAACGGTGAAACAAAATGTTTTGCCTCATCAGTCATCAACACTTTAACTTCAGCACCTTGTTTTACAAATAAACGCACGAGAGCAGGGGCTTTAAAAGCCGCAATACTTCCGGTTACGCCCAGCAATATTTTTTTTCCTTTAAGCATCAAATGAAAAGAATATTATAATTCGTTTCTATTTTCTTTAATTGGATTTCTATGGTAGATTTTTCCATTTAAAAATTCTTCAACAGCAATCAAAGTTGCTTTAGGAAGTTTTTCATAATAACTTGAAATCTCAATTTGTTCACGGTTTTCAAATACTTCTTCTAGTGTGTCACTATCATTAGTAAACTCAGAAAGTTTATTGTGTAATTCCTCTTTTACTTGTGCCGAAATTTGATTTGCACGTTTAGAGATAATTGCCAACGACTCGTAAATGTTACCCGTTTCTTTGTCGAATTTTCTTAAATCCCTTACAACCGTAGTTTGTGGAATTCCATTGTAATTGTTAGTTGCCATTGTTTATGTGTTATTAGTTATGTGTTATTAGTTATTAGTTATTGGTTGATGACTTTGGGATTTATCATTAACCATTTATTGTTATGACTTCTGTTCTTCTTTTTCGTTAGAACCATTATTCTTCAATTGATGTCTCTTCATTAACATTTCCGACTTATAAGATATCTTTTTCAATTCGGGCAAAAATTTACTTTCGGTATATTCATTTTTGAATTGCTGAAAATTTAAAACAGCATCTGCATATCTCTCATCTTTCTTTTTATCAATACTGTTATCTGTTAATAAGAAATATGATTTTACAGTTAAATAATCCAGTTCTTCTTTTTGAGGTATCTCGGGAAAATCTTTTATCACATTTTGAAGAGCAACAATTGCGCTTTTATATTCACGAGTTTGAAAATACATTTTGGCATTTTTATATGCTTTAAAGGCAAGCTTATTTCGAAGCTTATCCATTTGAATATTACATTCAGGAATATATTTGCTATCAGAATAAACGCTTACAAAAAGTTTAATTGCTTCCAATGCTTTATAAGTATCTGTTTGATCAAGATACCAAACCTGCGACTCGAGGAATAAACAATGAGCATACATATATAAACATTCTTCGGCCCAAGTTCCTGTTGGAAAATTTTCGTAATAAGTTTTAAACTGATAACCTGCTAACAAGTTGTTTTGCATACCATAATTGCAATAAGCACTATAGTAAGTAATTTTTTCGCCAGTAGAAGTTCCATTATAGGAATCCTGCAGTTGTTCGAACAATGTTGATGCCCTGAAGTAATCTTTTTTGTTATAGTAATATTGTGCTAGCTCAAGTTTCTTGGCAGGGTCAGTGTTTTTAAGGGTTTTCTGATATTTATTGCTGCAGCCAAAAACTAAAAAACTAATAAAGAAAATGATTATTCTTACCTTCATTTGATACATTGAACGACAAAAGTAGGCGTTTATTTTTTTTTGTCAATAGCTAAAACACACTATTTAAAATTATATTAAGCTCACTGTTATGGTTTTAAATAGAAAAAAGCAATGAAATTTCGCTCGATAAATTGGTTTGTTTTAATTTGTTAAAATGCATGTAAAAAGATGGACATTTTTTTTTGTATGGATGTTGCTTTTTTTAAGTAAATCAAACTCACAAGTTGTGCATTTATGGAAAGACAGTTCGGCAGTTTTAATCGACAGTATTTATCCTATTTCAATTTCAAAAAACAAAACGCTCACTGCCGTTGATAGCCTAATAGATTATTCATTTGAATTTATTGGCGACCGATACCGAAGAGGAGGAATCGGTAGTGCCGGTTTTGATTGCTCTGGTTTTACAATGATGGTTTTTAAAAACTCGGGAATAAAACTTCCACATACTTCTGCAGGACAAGGTTTAGTGGGCATCGAGATTTCAAAAAATGCGATTAAACGTGGCGATCTGATTTTATTTAAAGGACGAAATCGAAGAAGCCGAAATATCGGGCATGTGGGAATTGTGATTTCAGAAAAAGGCGAACCCGTTAAGTTCATCCATTCTAGTGTGAGCGATGGTGTTCGGATAGATAGACTCGAATCTGAATATTACAAAAACAGATATGTTAAATCAGTTCGCTTGCCTGAATTGTATAGATAATAAAAAAACAGTTTCATTATTTCACTTCCCAAAAACACTTCACGAATCAAAAAAAATAAGCTCGATTTGCGAATACTTAATTAAAAATCAATTTTTTATATCCATTTTTTATATAGATTTACAATCTAAATTAATTTTTTATGAAGAAAATCTACTTGTTAATAATCATTTTAACATCGTTCACATTTGAAACATTTTCTCAAAAAATCACCAACTACTCATTTGTTCCATCATCATCTACTTTTGCCGCTTTAAGCGGGGGCACAACCCTTTCGCTCACTGCAGGAAATATGGATGACGGCTATTACAACAATATATCGATAGGATTTAATTTTATCTATAATTCGATTTCCTATTCGGCTATTTCAATAAGCACGAATGGCTTTATTTGTTTAGGTCAGAATTTTAGTAGCGTAAATAATCAGGTTAATAATTTAACCTCGGGTGTAACACCTACAAGTCCCCGTCCGCTAATTGCTCCTTTGTGGGACGATATTAATTTTTACAATTCCACAGATATTACTTATTTAACAAGCGGTACATCGCCAAACAGGATATTAACGATACAATGGTTAAACACAAGATGGGATTATTCTGCTGCTGCAGGAATCACTTTTCAACTCAAACTTTACGAGGTTGACAATAAGATAGAATTTATTTACCGACCTGAAGCAGGTGCATTGGTAAACCCATCTGCATCAATCGGAATAACAGGAACCGGAACAGGAGCAGGTAATTTTATTTCAATACAGTCAACAGGTAATAATCCTTATGATACCAGTACAATGACTGAAAGCACTACTCTTGCTTCAAAACCATCAAGCGGACAACGTTATGCATTTGTTCCAAAATATGGTTTACCAATCGCTCTTTCAACTTTAACTTTTTCTTCTATCGCATCAACTTCCATGAATGTAGGTTGGACCGATAATACCTCAAACGAAACGTATTACAAAGTTTATATTTCTACCGACAATGTAAATTTCAATTTACTGAATACTATTTATTCAACCTCTGCAAGTTCAACCGGAACAACTTATCAATGTCCGGTTTCAGGGTTAACAATTGGAGCACTTTATTATTATAGAGTATATACAGGAAACGAGGGTAGTTTGTCAACAAATTATGTTTCAGGATCTCAAGCAACAGTTTCGGGAGTACTTTCCGGAATAAAAACAATATGCGCAAGCGGATGTAATTACACATCAATTGGTGCTGCTATTTTGGACATTAGAAGTTTGGGAGTAAATGGTTCTGTGATACTTGAACTTGATTCAACCTACAGTCCTTCAGTTGAAACTTATCCAATAAACTTTGGCAATCTCCTTACTAACGCATCTAATGTTGTAACACTCAGACCAAGAAGTAATGTAGCTTCAACTATTAATTTTATTTCTGTTGCTTCACCAACTTTCGATTTTAACGGTACCGCATTTGTTACAATTGATGGAAGAAAAGGTGGAATAGGTACAAACGGTTTTATCAATATCAGTAATTTTAATGGAAGCGGAACTGCTTTAAGGTTTCAAAATGATGCAATAAATAATACCGTAACATACTGTAGAATTAGCGGTGCATCATCTTCTACAACCTCTGGTGTGATAAACTTTTTGTCAACTACCGGTTCATTAGGAAACAGTAATAACACCATTTCAAATTGTACAATTAAAGACACCATTAGTAATCCGACATACGCGGTTTATTCGAATGGAAATGTAAATTTCCCTAATTTAAATAATACCATTTCAGGTAATAATATCATCGATTATTTTAACGGATCAAATCCAACATATGGCGTTTACCTTACAACAGGAACAACCGCTTGGACAATTAATAACAATCATTTTTATCAAACTGCTCCGCGTACACTTTCATATAATAATGCAGGGGCTGTGTTTATTAATTCGGGAGCTTCATACACCGTAAATGGAAATTACATGGGAGGCAGCGCACCCTTTTGTTTAGGCAGCCCGATGTATTATGACGGAACAGGAAACATTACATTAATCAGTTTAAATATCCCTACAAACAACACTTGTAATATCCAAAATAATACCATCAGAAATTTCAAACTTGATCTAACAGGAACTCCAAACACTTTCATCAATTTAGCAAATGGTGATTTTAATATTACTGGAAATTTGATTGGAAATACTACATCAACAAATAATATTATTTTCACCTCTTCTGCTACAAATATTCAGTTCTTACCAATTTCACTTTCAACGGGTACATCTTACGGTACAATAAATATTTCCTCCAATGCAATTGGTGGAATCTCAGTTGGAGGAAGCGGAACTGTTCAATTTCGAGCCATCAATATTTCTGTTGCGGTTCCAACACTAACTATCACAAATAATATTATTGGAAGTTTATCAACCCCAAACAGTATCAACGATTCGGCCAATGTAAGTTTATATGGAATTTCCACAACATTAACATCAACCAGTAATACCATTTCTGGAAATATCATTTCAAATCTTTCAACATACAATACATCAACTGCAAATCAATTGTGTGGGATTTATGCATCATCTACCGGAACATTTTCAATCATTGGAAACTTGGTAAAAAACCTTTCATCAAATTCTACATCAGTTGGAACAGGTGTAAATGCTGTTGTTATAGGAATTTTATTGAATGCTTCAGGTGCAAATCAGGTATGCTCAGGAAATATCGTAAACGGGTTATTCAGTACCAATACCACACTTGCAATGTCGATGACAGGTATCCATTTTCAGACAGGATCCACCGGTACAAATATTGCTGCACGAAATTTTGTTCATGGAATTGTATCGCTTAGCAGTGGCTCTTCGCTAATTTGTGGAATACTGAATAGTTCAAATGGATCAAGTGTTTATAATAACATGATCAGACTTGGATTAGATACTTCTGGAAATGATTTAAATGCCAATCACATTATTGCAGGAATTAATGATGCAGGAAATTCAAATAATTATTATTTCAACTCAGTTTATATTGGAGGTTCAGCTGTAAATTCGGGATCAAACAATACTGCTGCATTTTGGAATTCAACAGCATCTAGCGGCACGCGTTTGATAATGAATAATATTTTTTACAATGCAAGATCTAATAATATTTCTTCTGGAAAAAATTATGCAATTTCCTTAACTACAGTTGCACTTACTGGACTTTCAATCAGTTATAATATTTATTATACCCCAGGAATTGGAGGTACACTCGGAAGATTTAATACCGTTGATTATACTGTATTGAACATCTGGAGAGCAACTATCTTTAATGATTTTAACAGTACCATAGGGAATCCAAATTTTGCTTCACCAACAAGTGCATCTTCAGCATTAAGTTTAAAACTACTTAGTCCAACACCTGCAGAAGGTTCGGCACTATTAATTTCTGGAATTACTGATGATTATGAAGGCGATACACGCAGTTCACTCACTCCTTCAGAAATAGGAGCAGATGCTGGAAATTATACTCCTGTTGATATTTTTAGTCCTGTTATCAGTTATACAAACATTACAAATACTTCATCAACTTCAAACAGAACACTTGTTTCGACAATAACAGATATAGGGTTGGGTGTAAAAAACAGTGGAACACTTCAACCTAGAATTTGGTACAGAAGATCACTGCCTACTGTTTCTGGTTGGTTCAGCACACCAGGTACACTTACATCAGGAAACGTTAATAACGGAACTTGGACATTTGTAATTGATTATTCATTAATCACAGGAACAGTTACAACAGGGAATCAATATCAATATTATATTGTTGCACAAGATTCTGCATCAACACCAAATTTATTTTATAACCCATTATTAGGTGCAAGTCATACTAACGTTTTTAACCAAATAAGCCCTCCTACCACTCCAAATTCATATTCGATTGTAACAGGTTTAGCCACAACAATAAATGTTGGATCTGGTCAAACTTATACAACCCTTACAGGATCAACCGGATTATTTAACGCCATTAACAACGGTGCACTTTCAGGAAATACAGTTGCAACAATTGTTTCTGACATTAGTGAGCCGGGGACAGTTGCTCTATTTAATAATGGAATGAGTGGTTATACTTTAAACATTAAACCTGATGCAAATCCACGATTACTTTCAGGAACAACAGCACTTAGTTATTTAGGATTAATCTCATTATATGGAGCCTCTGGAGTTACTATTGATGGGGGAGCCGCAAAAAACCTAACCATCAGAAATGTGATTGGAACAGTTCCCAATACATCTACAGCACCTGCTGTTTGGTTTTATAATGGCATCAATGACACCATTAGAAATTGTATTATTGAGAGCAATGCAGGTTCAGCAGGTTATGGTACAATTGTATTAGGAACATCTTCGGTTAGTAATCCTATGTCGGGAATTGTAATTACCAAAAATATCATCAGGCCTCCAGTTAATATTAGTTCAAATTCTCCGGCTGTTGCTATTGGGTTATGGTCTGCTGCAGGAAATATTTCAAATTCTACTATTTCTGCAAATCAAATCAGCGATTTTATTAACTACGGGATTTATGTAGGAAATGCAGGAAACAATATCACAATTGGACATCCTACAGACACTGCTCAAGGAAATAGTTTTATCCAAACAATTTCTAGAGGTTCTCACTATGCAATTTTAGCTGGCTCTGGAAATAATCATATCATTTCATCCAACTCCATTTTTAACACCTCTGGCGTTTCTCATACAGGCACAGTGCTTAGCATTTATATTTTTAACTCCATTAATAATATTACTATTAATAATAACTCATTAGGAGGAACCTCTAAAAACAGAGCGGGAACCCCATATTTAATGGCAGCGTATTATTATGGTATTTACTTTTATGGAGGAAGTCTTGCCACCTCATCAATTAGCAATAATTTTATTAGTAATATTTCTGTTACGGGTGCTTATGGATTTACAGGAATTTTAATCGGTACAGGAAATGTGAATGTATCAAACAATACGCTTGGTGGAGCATCAGTATCAGGAAACTTATATGATAACATTTCTGCTTCACAAGACTTTTACGGAATAAGACATATTACAAGTTCCAATTTAAATTTGAGTGGAAATATAGTTTCAGATATTACAAATTCAGGAACAGGCTTTACAACTTGTATGAGTGTGGAAGCTGGCGTGGCAAGTATTACAAATAATATTATCAGAGATATTTCTGTAGCTAACACAGCTTATACAAGTGCTGATTATAGTTGCAACGCTATACGTATTTCGACTACAACTTCAGGAAACAATATTGAAAACAATACCATATTTAATCTTCTAAATAACAGCAATACAGCTTCGGCAAGTATCTCAGGAATAGCTGTGATGGGCGCAATGAATGCAAGTTTTGTACAAAGAAATAGAATTTACAACTTTACAGTTGGAAGTTCGAACACAGGTGGTAGCAGTCCTGTAATATGGGGTATATATTGTACTTCTACCGGAAGTTCAATTTTTGCAAACAACCAGATTTCAATTAATCCAAGCTCTGCAACTCAACCTCGAATCCGAGGAATAGAGCTTATAACTTCTGGCGGAGCAAATTATTTTTATTACAATACAGTTTATATCGGTGGTAATGCCAGTGGGGTAAACACCTCTTCAGCATTTTTCAGAAACACTACACTAAACTCAGCCGGACTTGATGTAAAAAACAATATTTTTTATAACGAAAGATCATTTGGGGGACCTCATTATGCAATGTCGAGTGTTGCTGTGGTGAATTACTCAAATGACAATAACCTGTTTGTTTCTTCGACTTTATCTCCTATTGAATATCCTGTCGGAACTGCTCGTACACTGGCAGGTTGGAATGTATTGGCAGGAAACCCTGCAAATAATTTATACAATACTAGCACACAATTAAGTTCATCATTATTTTTTTCTAATATAGGATTGGGTAACCTTTCTACATCAGGATGTCGTATTTCAAACTTAGGAGTTCCTGTATCCATTACCAATGATATCAATAATTCATCAAGAAGTGTAAGTACTCCCGATATTGGATCTACAGAATTTTCAACCGCAACAGGATACCCTACAGTAACATCTCAGCCTATTATGCCAGCAGGTGTTTGTAGTTTGGGTGGAACAGCAAATTTAGGATTAACAGCAACCGGTTTTAATATTTCGTATCAATGGCTGGTAAATGATGGAACAGGTTGGGCTAATGCCATAAATGGGGTGGTTTACAGTGGTGCAACAACAAACAATTTTACCATCACTAATCCAACTTTGTCTTACAATAATTATCGTTACCGTTGTTTGATTAGTGGATTATGTACTCCTGCCGTATACTCCGATTCTAATACTCTCAGAATTACAATTCCTGTTGCTGGAAATACAATAAGTGGTATACAAACCATTTGTTCAGGAAACACTCCATCATCTCTAACTGGTTCACTTCCTACAGGAGGAAACGGAAGCACCTATTCTTATCAATGGCTTGTTTCAACAACAAGTGCAACTTCTGGTTTTGCAGTGGCAAGTGGTACAAATAATCTACAAAATTATTCTCCATCATCTCTCACACAAACATCATGGTTTAGAAGATTGGTATCATCTGGAGCTTGTGCATCAGATTCGTCATCCGCAATTCTGATTACGGTGACCTCTCCTATTTCTTCAAATACAGTGAGTTCAACACAAACAATTTGTTCAGGAAGTGCACCTTCTTCACTTACCGGTTCTTCTCCTTCAGGTGGTTCAGGAATATATTCATATTTATGGCAATCGAGTACAACAACTGCAACAACAGGATTTGCAACTGCTAGCGGAACAAATAATGTTCAAAATTATTCTCCTTCAACTTTAACTTCAACAACATGGTTTAGAAGAGTTGTAAGTTCAGGAACTTGTTTAGCAGACACCTCTAGTGCAATTCAAATAACAATTACGGTAGCTGTTTCAAACAATACAATTACCGGAAACCTAGTTTCAGGGTTAACAAATACCAGTACAGTTGGTTCATGGAGCAATAATTTAATTACTACCACCGGAGGAGCTACATTATTAACATCAATTTCATCAACTGATGATGATGTTCAATATCCTTCAACAGGAACAAATACCATTGGATTTACTTTTAATTGGTTTGGGGTTTCTTACACTTCTTTTAGCGTAAGTTCAAATGGATATCTACAACTTGGAGGAAATTCTGGACCTTATAATTATCCAAATTCAAACACATATGGTGCAGGATATTTTGAACTTTTTTCAGGCGATTTACAAGGAGCAGGATTGTCTACAAGTACTATTAGTTATAAGGTTACCGGTACAGCTCCGAATCGTTCACTAATTGTGCAATGGAGAGATTGGTCATACTATTCATATACCACAACAAATATTCTTAATGGTCAGATAATTATTAATGAAAATGGAAGTGTGAAATATTTATACGGACCTTGTTTGTCAAACACATCACATGTGGCAGGTGTTAATTTTACAGGAGCATCTACAAGTGATTTCGTATACAACACAGGATCTAATTGGACTACTCCAACTGTTAGTTATTCTACACCAGGAACAATGCAAATTACCGCATCCAATATTCCTGATAGTGGCAGAACATATACATGGACACCAATATCAATTTGTTCTGGTATTACTCCTTCAGCCTTATCGGCTTCAACACCTGCAGGTGGAAATGGCAGTACATACAGTTATCAATGGTTAAATTCAACTACAGGTGCAACATCAGGTTTTAATATTGCTGCTGGTTCTAGTACTTCTCAAGGTTATTCTCCTTCTGCATTAACACAAACAACATGGTTTAGGAGAGTTGTTTCATCGGGAGCATGTGCTTCAGATACTTCAATGGCAATTCCAATAATTGTAAACCCTATTCCATCTACGCCTACACCTTCATCAAATTCTATTTTATGTATAGGTAGCACTTTAAATTTAAGTACTTCAAGTGTTTCGGGTGCGACATACTCTTGGACAGGTCCGAATAGTTTTACATCTGCATCTCAAAATCCATCGATATCTTCTGCAACTTCTGCAAATAGCGGAAATTATTATTTAACAGTTACCGTAAGTGGTTGCACATCTGTTGCAGGAATTACAGCTGTATCTGTAAATAGTCCTGGAACATGGACAGGTGCTTCAAGTACAGCTTGGAACAATACTGCAAATTGGAGTTGTCCTTCGTTGCCAACATCATCAACTAACGTTGTAATAAATTCGGCTACAAATATGCCGGTTATAACAGATGCTCAACTTGCAAATAACCTTTCAATTGGCAGCGGAGCCAGTTTAACATTAAATGTTGCCGCTTCACAATTATCTATATCAGGAACTATAACCAACTTCGGAACATTTACAAATAGTAGCGGTAAACTCGTTTTTGCAGGAACTGCTGCTCAAACAATTCCGGCTGGAACTTATTCTAAAATACGAATCAACAATTCACTTTCAGGAGTTGGGTTAAGCGGTGCTGTTACTTTGAATGATTCATTGATATTAACTCAAGGAAATTTATACTTAACAAGTAACAACCTCACATTGGGAAATAGTTCATATAGCTCAGTCGGATCATCAAGTAGCTATATTGTTACAAATGGAACAGGAACTATTACATGCAATAATATTGGAACATCTGGTAAAACAGGAAATGTGGTTATTCCTTCAGGACTTTCATCATTCAATCCTATTACAATAAATAATACAGGAACTGCAGATGCATTTACTGTTAAGATAATTGATAGTGTAACCAATACATTTACAGGATCTGTTCCTACAGGTTTGAAAATATCAACCAATGCGGTTAACAGAACATGGATTGTAAATGAAGCTGTTGCTGGTGGTAGCAATGCCTCTATCCTATTACAATGGAATTTGGCTGACGAATTAAGTGGTTTTACACGTGCAAGCAGTTATGTTGGAACTTATACCGGATCTTATTGGAATGGAACATCTACAAGTACTGCGGCAGGAAGTAACCCATACACACAAACACGTTCAGGTATCACTTCTTTTGCTGAATTTGGTGTTGGAAGTAATGGAACTTTACCTATCGAATTATTATCGTTTACAGGAATTAAA